>CALGTU010000060.1 GCA_937901465.1 uncultured Clostridia bacterium
TGAACCGTCTTCATATCTTCTCCATGAAGCGATGTGTGCTTCATAGATGTTCATCGGACTCTTGTAGATATTCTTCTTTTTCTTTTCTTCGCGCCACTTGGCATCTTTCCATTCGTAATGGCTTTCGATGTCAACATACTTCGAAGCTGTGCTTGGTCTTGTTTCCATATGGAATCCATAAGGGTCAGACTTCATTACAACTCTTCCGTTATGAGATTCGATGCTGTATTTATAAGCACCGAATTCGGGGAAACCTTCTACAAAAATTTCCCATATGCCGTCGGCAATCTTGTTCATCGGTGAGTTATCTCTGTTCCAGTCGTTAGCATCACAAACGAGAGAAACCGATTTTGCATTCGGAGCCCATACTCTGAACACTACGCCTTTCTTGTCATCGAGTTCAGCGGGGTGTGAACCGAAAAACTCATAAGCCTCATAGTTTTTGCCCTGGTGGAAGAGATAAAGCGGTAATTCATAATCCGCAGAATTTATCTTCGCCATAAAATAATCCTCCTATAACAACGCATACACATAGGTATACCTTTTATATTCCAATATACATTCTATCAAAAAGCTGTAATAATTACAAGTTTTTTTGCAGAATTTCTATAAATTAACTGTATGCGTTGTTATGTTTTTGTATAATATGACAAAAATTTTGTGTTGATTATGGGAAATAGCCTGTCAATTTCTTTTAAGTTTTACAACAGCAACCGTTGTATCATCTGAAAAGGCTGATGAAAAGGTTTTTTGTGCCGACATTATTTTTTCACTTATCTCATCTGAAGAGAGTTTTGAAGAGCGTCTTAAAATTTCTGATATCACGGGATATGTTTCTTCAGATATTCCATCGGATGTAAAAACAAGCGTGTCATTTTCACGCAGTTTAAGAGAATATTCTTCGGGAGAAATTTTACTCAAAATTCCTATTGGAAAAGATGCCGAAGAATATTTTTTTATCTGTCCTTTTGAACAATGAAAAGAGGTACTCCCGCCAAGTTTCATAATCTTTGTTTCGCCGCCTGAAAGTCCTATTTTAACAAAATCCACAGTAGCAAAACTCTCGTCATCCGATTTAACCTGCATAGCCGAATTTATAAGTTTTGCCGCAGAAGAAAAATCCGCACCCGCAGAGAGAAGTTTTTCTATCGACGACGATGCAAAAATACTGTCTATCGCAGCACGGTTTCCCCTGCCCATTCCATCAGAAAGAACAGCATAGAAATTCCCTTTTCCGTCATAAAAACTTTTAACTGTATCACCTGATTGTTCATTCTCTTTTGACGATACCGAAGACACTGAAAAATCAATATCAAAACGCGGTTTTTCTTCCATAGAAAAGCTGATAAGTCCGTTGGTATAAGAGAAAACAGGAAGTGAAAAATCAACATCTGCAAAATCAGATATTTTCTCACAAAAATCAGCCTTATCGGGTTCTTTTCCCGTAAAATATCCGCTTATAAAAGTCTTTCCTGATTTATCTGTAAAAGCGGTTGAAACAACATCTGTAGCACCATTTTTTATAAGATATTTTTTGGTTTCGTCAGAAAGTCTTTTATCTGTTATTCCAAAAGAAGAAATATCCCTTGAAAGAGATAAAAGAAGGTTTTCTGTCATATCAAGTTCTTCAAACAGAAGACCTCGCATTTCACGGAATTTTCTTTTGGTATTTATGCAAGCGTTTCTCTCTCTGAATGCATTTGTAAACTCTTTCGCCAACGCACTTCTGCGGTAACAGCTTGATAATCCTTCGGGGAGCATATTTTCAGAAAGTTCTCCGTTTATATATGTAAGTTTTTTGGCGTTATCAAAATTCTCGCTTGTCCTGTCAAAATCGTTTTCCCAGCAACGCATATTTCCCCTGCAATCTGAACATACCCTTTCGCATACTGTTATCGAAAGATTTTCCTCAGGAGTTTTCTTTTCGAGTGCTAAAGAAAGTTTCTCTGCCTTTTCTCGTATCTCTCCTATTGAGTTTGCAAGAAAAGAAAGTTTTCCTGAAATATTTTCTGAAATATCACCTGTTGAAGAAAGTGTTGCTATGCCTAAAAATCTTGATAATATCTTTTCGGGGAAAAGCATAAATACAGCAGACGCCGTAGCTATATCAGCAATATATTTTGCGGTATCAGAATTCATTCCTGAAGAAATCGCGCCTATAACATTTATCATAAGAAAAGAAAGTGATGTTATCATAACTCCCTTTTCCGAAACGAATCCGCATATTACCGCTGATACTGTAAGCACAGCAGAAATAGTGACAAAATCATCAGAAAAAAGCATAAAAGATGCTATCGAAAGCGAAGAAAGAATTACCGCCCCCGATGAGCGAAATCTTCTTGCGAAAGAAAGTATCATAAAAGCAGAAAGAATCCTTCCGATATTGAGAAAAGAAACCGAAACCGAACAAAGTGATGAAATTATAAAAATATAGAAAACAGAAAGTGTTACGGCGGTTATCCCCTCAATAGAAAGTTTTTCAGACAACGCTTTTTTCTCTGTTATATAAGAAATCGAAAAGGTCATTACTGTGCAGAGTAAAGATTTCATTATTATCACAGCAAACGACGATGGCAACGGAGAAAGAAGAAATGTAACAACAAACGAGCAAACGGTATAACAAACTGATGTAACTATTGTTATTCCCTTATACGAAAGATTTTTCCCCAGAACTTCACATATAAAAATTTTTACTATAAAAATAACAAGCATTGATGTTATTTCGGGTATTGAAAATCCTACATTCCCCGTTATGAAATATGTAAGCATAGCCCCCATGAAACCTATCATTCCGTAACTCACGGGGAGTATTCCCGAAAAGACGGCGATATAGGGCGACGGGATACCTCTTATCTTTGAAAAAGCGAATAACATTGCCAAAAGAAAAATAACAGTTCCGCGAAGCATAGAAGATGCGGTATGTCTTGCGACAGCGTTTGATTTTAATGCAGAAATCCTTTGCATTTTTAACTTCCTCCGTATTATAAAATTGCGGTTCGTCATTCCCCTTTGAAAAATCCGTAAAACATATAATAACATAAAGTTTTAAAAAACCTTGTCGGATGAAGACAGCAAAAAATATCGAAAAAATAAAAGCGTCAGATTTTTCTGACGCTTTTAGCAATATTTATGAAATCTTCCATAGAAAGTTGTTCGGGGCGGATACTTTCTGAAAGTCCCGCTGATTTTATCGCTTCAATAACCGTTTTCTTATCCATTGAAAGTCCTGATGAAAGTGAGTTTGAAAGAGTTTTTCTGCGTTGAGAAAAAGCCGCTCTTACAACCTTGAAAAAGTGTTTTTCATCATCTACTTTTTGCTCGTTTTTTATATCAAGTCTGATAACGGCACTATCAACATTCGGTGATGGCATAAAACTTCCTCTTGAAACATTGAAAAGAAGTTTCGGTTCAGAGTAATATCTTACCGCAACCGTTACCGCACCTACATCGCGGGTTCCGAGTTCTGCGGTAAGTCTTGTTGCGGCTTCTTTCTGAACCATAACTGTTATCGCTTTTATATTCAGTCTGCTTTCCAGAAGCGACATAATGATAGGCGATGTTATATAATAAGGCAGATTTGCGCAGACATAAACATCCATACCTGAAAATTCTTCTTCGATAACTTTGTTAAGGTCAACTTTCAAAACATCTTCGTTTATAATTTTAACATTATCAAAATCAGAAAGTGTTTCAGAAAGAACAGGGATAAGTCTGTCGTCAATTTCTATCGCAACAACTTTATCCGCTCTTTTTGCAAGTTCAGCAGTAAGCACTCCCACTCCCGTTCCGATTTCTATTACGCCTGTTCCCGCTGACGCCCCGCCCTCTTCGGCGATTCTGGGACAAACAGAGGGGTTTACTATAAAATTCTGTCCCAACGACTTTGAAAAAGTAAATCCATGACGGGAAAGAATATCTTTTACAACCGATATATTAGTTAAATTCTGCATAATGCCCCCAAAATTATTATTTCTCAAAAATTATACCACATCAGTCATTTTTTGTAAAGGTATTGCAAAAAGTATCGAAAAATGTTATATTATCTTAAAGACATTCCGAAAGGGTGATAATTATGGGAAGAATTGATAAAATAAACTACTATCTCGATATTGCTGAAACAGTTCTTGAAAGAGGAACCTGTCTTCGCAGAAATTTCGGTGCTATCATTGTTAACAACGATGAAATAGTTTCAACAGGTTATGTAGGTGCACCAAGAGGAAGAGCAAACTGTGTTGACCTTGGTTACTGCACAAGAGAAAAACTCAACATCCCCAAGGGACAGAGATATGAACTCTGTCGTTCTGTTCACGCAGAACAGAATGCCATTATCTCTGCATCTCGTGCTGATATGATAGGTGCTACTATCTATCTCGCTTGTCACGATGCTAAAACAAACGAACTTTATGGTGATGTAGAACCCTGTTCAATGTGTAAAAGAGCGATTATCAACGCAGGTATCGAAAAGGTAATCGTAAGAACATCAAGAACAGAATATAAGATTTTCAATGTAATCGATTGGGTTGAAAATGACGACTCAATAAACGGCTCAGAAGGATATTAAACGCGTGGTCTTCGACGGAATTTATTAATTAAAAAAAGGACAACCATCCGGTTGTCCTTTTTTATTTTAATGACATGCTTCGCAGTCGCCTATCTCTCCTACTATCGGAAGTGGGTCAATGCCGTTTCTGCGGTAATAATCTGAAAGTGCTGATTTTATAGCCTGTTCTGCTAAAACCGAACAATGAAGCTTAACATCAGGAAGTCCGTCGAGCGCTTCAACAACGGCTTTGTTTGTGAGTTTGAGAGCATCGTCAAGAGATGCACCCTTGATCATTTCTGTTGCGATTGAAGATGTTGCAACAGCAGCACCGCAACCGAATGTCTTGAACTTGACATCTGTGATGATGTTGTTTTCAACCTTGATATACATTTTCATTATATCTCCGCATTTTGCGTTACCAACTTCGCCTATTCCGTCAGCATCGGGAATTTCTCCTACATTTCTGGGGTTTGTGAAGTGGTCCATAACCTTTTCGCTGTAAATCATTTTTATTCTCCTTTAATTAAATCTTTTCAAAATCAACTTTTCCGCTCGTGATGCTATCCCATAAAGGAGACATCATTCTGCCTCTTTCGGCAACTTCCTTGACTGCAGAAATAATATAATCAATTTCTTCATCTGTTATTGTTTCATCTATAGAAAGACGAAGTGAACCGTGTGCTACTTCATGGCAGAGTCCTAACGAGAGAAGAACATGAGAAGGGTCAAGTTCGCCTGATGTACATGCTGAACCCGATGAAGCGGCTATTCCCTTTGCATCGAGAGAAAGAAGAAGGAATTCGCCTTCAATACCGAGAATTGAAATATTACAGTTTCCGCATAAACGCTTGTCCTTATCGCCGTTGAGTCTTGTTCTGGGAATTGTTAAAAGACCGTCTATAAGGCGGTTTCTCTTTTCTGTAACCTTTGCTATCTTTTCGGGGATATTTTCTGTTGCGATTTCAAGAGCCTTTGCAAGTCCCACAATGGCGGGAACATTTTCTGTTCCTGCTCTGCGGTTTCTTTCCTGTGCACCGCCATGAACAAGGTTGGGAACAAGTATTCCCTTTCTTATATAAAGGACGCCTATGCCCTTTTGTGCGTGGATTTTATGTCCCGAAAGAGAGAGCATATCTATACCTTGTTTCTTGACATCAATTTCTACATTTCCTACCGCCTGAACAGCGTCTGTATGGAAAAGAACTCCCTTTTCCTTACAGATAGCAGCTATTTCTTCTATAGGCTGAATTGTTCCTATTTCGTTATTCGCATACATAATTGTAACAAGTGCTGTATCTTCTCTGATTGCATTTTTAA
>CALGTU010000061.1 GCA_937901465.1 uncultured Clostridia bacterium
GTATCAAGGCTATCGACTCTATGATCCCTATCGGAAGAGGTCAGCGTGAACTTATCATCGGTGACCGTCAGACAGGTAAAACTGCAATCGCCCTTGATACAATCATCAATCAGAAGGATAAAGATGTAATCTGTATCTATGTTGCAATAGGTCAGAAACGTTCAACAGTTGCAAACGTTGTTGAAACACTCGCTAAAAACGGCGCTATGGATTATACAATCGTCGTTTCAGCAACAGCATCAGAACTCGCACCGCTTCAGTATATCGCTCCTTACGCAGGTTGTGCTATGGGTGAATACTTCATGTCAAAGGGAAAAGATGTTCTTTGTGTTTATGATGACCTTTCAAAACACGCAGTTGCATATCGTGCACTTTCTCTCCTTCTTAAGCGCCCACCCGGACGTGAAGCTTACCCCGGAGATGTATTCTATCTCCATTCAAGACTTCTTGAAAGAGCTTGTAACCTCAACGAAGATTACGGCGGAGGATCACTTACAGCTCTTCCTATCATCGAAACTCAGGCAGGAGACGTTTCTGCTTATATTCCTACAAACGTTATTTCTATTACAGACGGACAGATATTCCTTGAAACTGACCTTTTCAACTCAGGTGTAAGACCTGCCGTTAACCCCGGTATCTCTGTATCACGAGTTGGTGGTAACGCACAGATTAAGGCTATGAAAAAGGTTTCAGGTTCACTCAAACTTACTTACTCACAGTATCGTGAACTTCAGGCGTTCTCACAGTTCGGTTCAGACCTTGATGCCGATACAAAGGCAAGCCTTGCAAGAGGTGAAAGAGTAGTTGAAGTTTTAAAGCAGGGAAGAAATTCACCTCTTACAGTTGAACATCAGGTTCTCATTATCTATGCCGTAACAAATAACTATCTCCACTCAATTCCAACATCATCTGTTGCTGAATTTGAAGAAGAACTTTTTGATTTTGTTGATACAACTCACCCCGATATCATATCAGGGCTTAAAGAAAAGAAAGATATAACACCCGAAATTGAAGAAGAAATAAAAACAGCACTCAGCGAATTTGTTTCTAAATTCATTTCATCACACGCTTAAAAACTTTCTTTACTTTAACTTTGAAATTGAGGTGAAAATCTAAATGGCAGCGTCTAATATGAAAGACATCAAGCGGCGTATCAAGAGCATTGAATCAACAATGCAGATAACAAAGGCTATGCAGCTTGTAGCATCGTCTAAATTGAGAAAAGCAAAAGAAAGAGCAGATAATGCAAGACTTTTCTTTGATACTCTCTATGAAACGATGTGTGAAATCAGTAAAAATGCTCCCGAATTTTCATCTGTATACACAAAAAAGCGTGAGATAAGAACAGTTCTTATGATTGTTATCGCGGGTGACAGAGGGCTTGCGGGCGGTTTTAACTCAAATATCTTAAAACTCGCTTATCGCAGAGCAAAAGAAATTTCAGAAACAGGAAAAACTGTTGAAATAGTCGCAATAGGGAAAAAATCGGTTGAATATTTTGAAAAACGTGAATTCACAGTAAGAGCGAAATATTCAGAAGTGGCCGAGGGAATGGATATCTATGATGCATCTGATATTGTTGATACAATAATGGGTCATTATGCAAACGCTCTTTGCGACAGTATAGAACTTTTCTATACTTCTTTCCTCAACACACTCACACAAGAACCAAAATCTTATGTTCTTCTTCCGCTTGAAGTTGACAAGAACAGAAATGACGGAAAGGCAACAAGCCTTACCGAATATGAACCTTCGGCAGAAGCAGTTTTCGATAGTATCGTTCCGAGATACATTTCGGGAATACTTTTCGGTGCTGTTGTTGACAGTTTTGCAGCAGAACAGGCAGCAAGACGAACAGCAATGGAATCTGCTTCGGATAACGCAGGTGAAATTATAGGAGAATTACAACTTGTTTATAACAGAGCACGTCAGGCATCTATTACTCAGGAAATAACTGAAATAGTCGGCGGTGCTCAGGTTCAGAACTAACTCAGATTTAAGGAGTTGAAATCATTTGTCAAAAAATATAGGCACAATCGTGCAGGTTATCGGTGCGGTAGTCGATATCCGTTTTTCAAAGGATAATCTCCCTAATCTGCTTAACGCCATCGTTATTGATAATAACGGAACTCCTCTCACAGTTGAAGTTGCACAGCACATAGGTGACGATACAGTTCGTTGTATCGCTATGAGCACAACTGACGGACTTGTAAGAGGCATGGAAGCAGAAGATACAGAAGGACCTATAAAGGTACCCGTAGGAAGAGAAACTCTCGGAAGAATCTTCAATCTTTTGGGAGATCCTGTTGACAATCTTCCCGCACCCGAAACAAAAGAAAAATGGGCTATCCATCGTGAAGCCCCCAGCTATGAAGAACAGCAGGGTTCTTCAGAAGTTCTTGAAACAGGTATTAAGGTTATCGACCTTATCGCACCCTACCTTAAAGGTGGTAAAATCGGTCTTTTCGGCGGTGCCGGTGTAGGTAAAACCGTTCTTATTCAGGAACTTATCAACAACGTTGCAAACCAGCATGGTGGTATTTCGGTATTCACAGGTGTTGGCGAACGTACAAGAGAAGGTAACGACCTTTATAACGAAATGAAAGATTCAGGGGTTATCGATAAAACCGTTCTTGTTTACGGTCAGATGAACGAACCACCCGGAGCGAGAATGAGAGTTGGTCTTTCAGGACTTACAATGGCTGAATATTTCCGTGATGTTGAAGGACAGGACGTTCTCCTTTTCATTGACAACATCTTCAGATTTACTCAGGCAGGTTCAGAAGTTTCAGCTCTTCTCGGAAGAATGCCCTCAGCCGTAGGTTATCAGCCTACACTCGCAACAGAAATGGGCGCACTTCAGGAAAGAATCACATCCACAAAGAAAGGCTCTATCACCTCCGTTCGGGCGGTATACGTGCCTGCGGATGACCTTACTGACCCTGCACCTGCGACCACCTTCGCACACCTTGACGCTACTACGGTATTATCAAGAGCTATTTCTTCAATGGGTATCTTCCCTGCGGTTGATCCCCTTGATTCCACATCCCGTATCCTGACTCCCGAAATCGTAGGTCAGGAGCATTACGAGGTAGCAAGAGCGGTACAGTCCATTCTTCAGCGTTATAACGAGCTGCAGGATATCATTGCAATTCTCGGTATGGATGAGCTTGACGAAGAGGACAAGCTGACTGTTTCCCGTGCAAGAAAGATTCAGCGTTTCTTATCCCAGCCCTTCTCTGTTGCAGAACAGTTTACAGGTATGGAAGGTAAGTACGTTCCCCTTAAGGAAACAATCCGTGGCTTTAAGGAAATCATTGAGGGCAAGCACGACGATCTGCCTGAATCTGCATTCTTATTTGTCGGCACTATCGAAGAAGCGGTAGAAAAGGCGAAAAAGGAAGCAAAGTAAATACTGCGAGAAAGGAAGCATAGTATATGACACCATTCAGACTCAGAATCCTGACTCCCGAGGGTGTTGCCTTTGACGGAGAGGCGGAGATGATAACAGTCCGTACTACCGTTGGTGACAAGGGTATACTGGCACGTCACGAGCCTTACGTGGCGGCGCTGGGTATCGGTCAGGCAAAGGTGCGTATAGACGGCGAAACAAGAATAGCCGCTGTTTCATCGGGCAGTATCGAGGTATCAAAGGACGTGACCACCTTACTTGCACAGTCCTTTGAATGGGCGGACGAAATCGACCTTCAGCGTGCCGAAAAGGCTCAACAGATGGCAGAGGAAAATATCGAGCGCTACAAAAACGATAAGCGCAGACTTGACATTGCCGAATACAAGCTGAAAAGAGCTATCAACAGAATCAACGTTGCATCATTTAAAAAGTAAAATAAAATAATAAAAAGCGTTCCAAAAAATAAAATCATGGTATAGTTTAATTACACCGGATGACCGGTGAAACGAAAGGAGCTGCCGCATATGAAATTTCAGTTTAGTGAGAAGAAAGTTAAGCTGCCGGGTAACGTTCATGCTTATGCCGAAAAAAAGGTAATGAAGCTGGCGCGGTTTTTTGAGGAGGATGCGGAGGCACTTGTCGTCTTTTCTGTGGAA
>CALGTU010000062.1 GCA_937901465.1 uncultured Clostridia bacterium
AATATATCATTCAGCGTTCAAAAGGACTTGGTGAAAACGAACCTGAAATGATGTCGCTTACAACTATGAATCCTGATACAAGAAGACTGATAAAGGTTACGCCTACAGACATTGAAAAAACAGCATATATGTTTGAAATGCTTTTAGGAGACGATCTTCAAGGAAGAAAAGATTACATTTCAGAAAACGGTAGCCGTTATCTTGATTTTGCAGATATAAGTTAAGAAAGGAGGAGATTTTATGGCAGGAAGAAAGAAAAAAGAGCCTGAAAAGCGTATTAAGAAAATGCCTAATGCCGAAATAGAAAACAGCGGTGTTGTTGTTGAACAGAAGATAACAGATACTATTGAAAGCAACTATATGCCATATGCTATGAGTGTTATAGTTTCAAGAGCACTTCCTGAAATTGATGGTTTCAAACCTTCTCACAGAAAGCTCCTCTATACAATGTATAAGATGGGTCTTTTAACAGGACAGAAGACAAAGTCTGCCAATGTAGTAGGTCAGACTATGAAACTCAATCCTCATGGCGATGCTGCTATCTACGAAACACTTGTCCGTCTTTCAAGAGGAAATGAAGCACTTTTACACCCTTATGTTGATAGTAAAGGTAACTTCGGTAAGGCATATTCAAGAGATATGGCTTATGCTGCATCACGATATACAGAAGTTAAACTCGAACCTATATGCAACGAACTTTTCAGGGATATAGATAAGGATACAGTTGATTTTGTTCCTAACTACGACAATACAATGACAGAACCTACTCTTTTCCCGACAACATTTCCTTCGGTTCTCGTAAATTCAAATGTCGGAATTGCTGTTTCTATGGCAAGTAATGTATGTTCTTTCAATATCTCAGAAATATGTGATACTACTATATCGCTTATAAAAAATCCTGAACATGATATTATTTCAACACTTAAAGGTCCTGATTTTTCGGGTGGCGGATTTATAATCTATGATGAAGCAGAACTTCTGAAAGTTTATGATACGGGCAGAGGAAGCATAAAAGTTCGTTCAAAGTATAATTTTGATAAAGATGCAGGTTGTATTGAAATAACAGAAATTCCTCCTACAACAACGGTTGAAGCTATTATGGATAAAATCGTTGAACATATCAAATCAGGAAAGATTAAGGAAATATCGTATATAAGAGACGAAACAGATATTTCAGGTCTTAAACTTGCGATTGATATAAAGCGTGGGGTAGACCCTGATAAACTTATGCAGAAACTGTATAGGATGACACCTTTACAGGATAGCTATCCTTGCAATTTCAATATTCTTATAGGCGGAACTCCCAGAGTTATGGGAGTCAGAGAAATTCTTGAAGAATGGACAGCCTTCAGAAAAGAATGCGTAAAGCGCAGAGTTTATTTTGACCTTGTAAAGAAAAAAGATAAACTTCATCTTTTAAAGGGACTTGAAAAAATTCTTCTTGATATTGATAAGGCAATTAAAATTGTCCGTGAAACCGAAGAAGAAGCCGATGTTGTTCCTAACCTTATGATAGGATTTGGAATTGATGAAATTCAGGCAGAATATGTTGCTGAAATAAAACTCCGTCATCTTAATAAAGAATACATTCTCAAAAGAACAGGCGAAATAGAACAACTCGAAAAAGATATTGCCGAAATGCAGGATATTCTTGCAAACGAAAAGAAAATCGGAAAGATTATCATTTCAGAACTTGAAGATGTCAAGAAGAAATATGGTCAGCCAAGAAAAACACAGTTTATCTATGCCGGAGATATTGAAGAAGAAAGCGTCGAAGAAGAAGTTCCTGATTATCCTGTTAATCTTTTTCTTACAAAGAGTGGATATTTCAAGAAAATCACTCCTCTTTCACTCCGAATGGGTGGAGAACAGAAATTCAAAGAAGGCGACACAATGGCGTTCTCTATCGAAACAACTAATAGAGCAGATATTCTTTTCTTCAGCGATAAATCACAGGTTTATAAGGCTAAAGCCTCACAGTTCCAGGATACTAAAGCAAGTAATTTAGGAGAGTTTATTCCTGCAAAACTTGGTTTTGATGAAGGTGAAAACCTTGCTTCAATGGCTGTAACTTTAGATTATTCCGAAACTCTGCTTTTCTTCTTTGAAAACGGAAAGGTTGCTAAAGTTCCTATAAATGCTTATGAAACAAAGCTTAATCGAAAGAAACTCAGCAATGCTTATTCTGATAAGAATCCTCTTGTAAAGATGATAGAAATAAAGGATAATACCGATATTCTTATCAAATCAACAAGCGGAAAAGCACTTGTTTTTAATTCGGGTATGATTTTGCCTAAGACTACAAAGAACACAATAGGCGTTGCTGTTATGACGCTAAAATCGAAATCCAAGGTTGAATCTGCTTATATTGTAACAGAAGAATTAGCACCCGATGTTGAAAAATACCGTGCTAAAAATATTCCTGCCGCAGGAAGCTACGCAAGAGACCTTGAAGATTACGAACAACTTACATTTTAGTAAAAAGAAGGCACAACTCTCTTGTGCCTTCTTTGTTTTTGTGCTATACTTTCTGTGGAAGTGGGGGATTATATGGAAGAAAAAATAACTCTCTGCGGTGATAACTGCGTTTATTGCCCAAGATATAATGCCAAAACCAATGATGAACTTGAAAAGGTCGCTGAGCTATGGTATAGAATAAGTTTCAGGGATGAAATTGTTTCTAACGATGAAATAAAATGCGATGGCTGTTCATCTCATAAAAAATGCACATATAATCTCGTTGAATGTACTCATAATCACAAAGTAGAAAAATGCAATATGTGTAGTGAATTTCCCTGCGATAAAATAAACGATATGTTAAAGCGTTCAAAAGAATATCAGAAAAAATGCAGGGAAGTATGTTCAGAGGAAGAATACAAAACCCTCGAAAAAGCATTTTTTGATAAAGAGAATAATCTGAAAAAATAGTTTGATTTTAACGATAAATAAGAATTTATAGGAGCAGAAAATTTGAATTTGGTGGTGTATATTTATATGGAAATTAGAGAACTACTTCCCAAAAATAAATTTGATAATTCTAATATAAATAGACTGTTTCTTCTCACAGATGAAGAAATCAAGCCAATTATATATGAATTATTGGAATGGACACAAGACTATAATTGGCCAATAACTAAAGAAATAATTCCTGTTCTTTTAGAAAGAGAAGATTTAATTTTCCCATATATAAGAGAAATTTTACAAAGTAATGACGAAGAATGGATATACTGGATTATCAAATTGTTATTACCATCGTTTTCTGTATCTCATAAAAATATGTTGAAAGATGAGATTGTAAGATTGACTAATTCGTCAGAAGAAGATTATAAAGAAATTGCATTTGAGTTTTGTCATACATATTTTAGTGATTTATAAATTCCTGTTTATCAAATTTCCTAATTTATCTGTTAAAATCAAAATACCCCGTGAAAATTCTTCACAGGGTATTTTGATTTATTGATATATGGATTTTTTATAAAACATTCGTTCCGTTAACGGTCATTCTGAATTCGAGTTTTAAAAACTCTGCGGCTCTTTTGCATAAAAGCATACGCTGAAGAAATATTTCAAAATATTCGAGAACAGAAGAAATTTCGGTGTCAATAACAACATCAAGTGTAAGAGATTTTTTGTCATCGCTGAGGATAAGCTCTGCCTTTTCAACTGCGTAATTTACACGGTCGTGAATATCGAATTTAATCAATTCGGTATTTCTTACTCTTGAGCGCCTGACATCGCATTTGTCGGCTATTATAAGAGCGGCTGAAATCGGATTTATCGGTTGGGCGGTTGATTCATCGTGATTTCCTATAGCAGAAACTATCGTTGAAATATCTTCCGCAGGCATATCCATATGGTCCAAAAGTCTGAATGCCATCATAGCTCCGCTTTGTGCGTGGTCTATGCGATTTATTATATTTCCGATATCATGCATAAATCCTGCGATTTTTGCAAGATCACATTCATGCTCCGAATACCCGAGTTTTTCTAAAAGCCATGAAGCGTTTGTGGCAACCTTTTCAACGTGTGCAAACGAATGCTCTGTATATCCGATTGATTTCAATGCTTCATCCGATTTTTCAACATAGGTAATTATTTCTTTATCGTTTCTTATCTGTTTATAAGTAACACAGCTGTCCATTATTTTTTCTCCTATACAAGTTCAAAGAAGTTTTCACTTGGTTTTTTGTCAGAAAAATAAACTTCATACCAGATAAGGAAAACAAATATTGTCCATACCTTTCTGCTGTTATCGGCTTTTCCTTCCTTGTGGTCATCAAGGTATCCTATAATTGCATCTGTATCAAAGAATTTCTTCGCAATGTCACTGCTGAATTTTTCTTTTACAACATTATAGTATTTTTCATCCTTAAGCCATACTCTTGTAGGAACAGGGAAGCCAAGTTTCTTTTTGTTTGCAGTCTGAGGAGGACACGCTCTTAATGCGGCCATTCTCATAGCATACTTTGTATTTTCTTTTGTAACACGATATTTTGTAGGTATCTTTTCAGCAACCGACATAACCTCTTTATCAAGGAAAGGAACACGAAGTTCGAGAGAATTCGCCATAGACATTTTATCGGCTTTTAAAAGAATATCTCCTGTCATCCAGAGATGAAGGTCAAGATACTGCATTTTGGTAACAGCGTCTTTATCCTTGACTTTATCATAGAAAGGCTTTGTAATTTCCATAGGGTTGGGGGCAGAAGTTGAAATCTTGAGTATCTTCTTGCGTTCCTCGACGCTGAACATATATGCGTTTCCGATAAATCTTTCTTCAAGGTCTTTTCCTCGTCTTACAAGGAAATTAACTCCTCTTTTCTGTGGCAATTTCTGCGCAACATTTCCGATAGCACGTCTTATAGGTCTGGGAATAAGATTATATGCTGGTGCAGATGAGGGTTCTTTATAGATATTATATCCGCCGAATATTTCATCAGCACCTTCACCCGAAAGGACAACCTTTACATATTCAGACGCCTTGTTGCATACAAAATATAAGGCGACAGCGGCAGGGTCGGCGAGTGGTTCGTCCATATGATACTGGATTTTTGCAAAAGCATCGAACTGACCAAATACGATGAATTTGCTTACTCCCAGTCTCCCGATGTTATCACCTCGATGGAATTTGAGCGTATCACCAACGCTGCAGGTCCTACCGGCGGTGTTCTGCTCCGTCCCTCCGACGGAGAGCATCCCCACAAGATCGTTTTCGTTCAGTGTGTGGGAAGCCGCGAAGACGGAAACGGTTGCGGTAAAACATACTGCTCCAAGATCTGCTGTATGTATACTGCAAAGCATGCAATGCTCACCCGTGAAAAATACCCCGATACCGAGGTTTATGTCTTCTATATCGATGTTCGTACTCCCGGTAAGAACTTCGATGAGTTCTACCGCCGCGCGGTTGAGGAATACGGCGTACACTACATAAAGGGA
>CALGTU010000063.1 GCA_937901465.1 uncultured Clostridia bacterium
GTTTTATAAATAAATGATAAAAGCCGTATTCTTTCTTGGAATACGGCTTTTTGTTGAAATGGCTTTCTCTGTGTGGTATAATTACAGAAAAATCAAGAGAAGGTATACTGATGAATACAGAACAATTCGTTATGGCGTATGGCGTCGAGCAGGACAGACTGAGAGCGATTCTTCCCGATGGATTTGTTTCGCTGAGACCTGTGCTTCGCATAAACGCAGAAATACAGAATGGTGATAACGGATACATAGAATTCAACACAGCCGTTGAAAAGGACGGAATAAAAGGCTGGCTCAATATCGGTTACTGGAACGATGTTCCCTTTGAAAGAAAAGGCAAAACAGTTACATTCAGAACGGATTTTCTCGACATCTCTTTTACGGGCGTCGGAATAAAAGGGGCTTGTCCTGCCGAAAAGGACAACTCAGGCTGTTATTTTATAGAAGACACCATAAGACTGAGAAAGCCCGAAATCATTTCTTCGGATAAAGAGTTCTGCGATTGTGAATTTCGCTGGACTTTATCTGAAAACAACGCCCACGGAAAAAGCATCGGCAAGACCCTGCCTGCCGTTCCGACAGAAATAACAAACATTTATCCGAAAGAAGAGTTTACAGTAATAAACGCCGCTGAAATCCCTTGTAATCAGGTTTTAGGCGCATATGTCGTAAGATTTGAAAGGTAATTTTTTCCTCAAAAAACATATCCTTTTGCCATTGGGTGGTCCCGATGGGGAACTCGGCGCATCGCTCCGTTATCTCAACCATAGATACGCTGCACCCTGGAACGAAATCAAGGGCGTTCTCACAGACATCGGAACAGAAGAACTCGCACACATGGAGATGATCCAGGCGATTCTCTATCAGCTGACAAGAAATCTCTCTATCGACGAAATAAAGAAGAGTGGTTTCGACACTTATTTTGTTGACCACACAGCAGGAATCTATCCCGTTGCTGCATCGGGAACACCTTTTACAGCGTCTTATTTCCAGTCGAAAGGCGACATTGTTACAGACCTTAACGAAGACCTTGCCGCTGAACAGAAGGCAAGAACGACTTATGACAACATCCTTCGCCTTATCGACGACCCCGATGTAAGAGACCCGATTAAATACCTCCGCGAAAGAGAACTCGTTCACTACCAGAGATTCGGTGAGGCTCTTCGTCTTGCGACGGATAATCTCGACTCAAAGAA
>CALGTU010000064.1 GCA_937901465.1 uncultured Clostridia bacterium
TTTGTTTCTTTCTTTATCTTACATAAATATTATATCATATTTTTTTTGAAAAATCAAATATGATAAAAACAACGAGAAAGGCTAATCTTAGGGCTTAGGTCGGGTCTAATTTCTAGACACCCGATTGCCACTTAGTCCCTACTGTAAAACCTTACTCGTCCCAAAAGGCGGTTCTGAGGAATTTCTCCCATGCGCAAAAGCAGAACCGGTTGGTGCGCCGGCTGGGACTCGAACCCAGAACCCCCGCCTTAAAAGGGCGGTGCTGCTACCATTGAGCTACCGGCGCATATAAAGAAAAAATTGGGCGGAGTAGATGCCCTCCGCCCACGAGGCACTAAAAATAACTATGTAAAAGGTTTTTATATTTTGATCGTCTAAAATGTAAAATGTCTTTTTCTTGTTATTATTTGCTGGATGTGCCTACACAAATAAATATATGATTCTCTCGTTCATTTATATCAGTTTCTGGGCGATGATGAGTGTCGAGAGCCTCACCACCAAGACTTAATAAAATTACTTTGAGAGAACCGAAAGAGTTTTAGTAAAAAACCATTCTTCTTTCTTAATCATTAAAATTGTATTTGATAAAATACGATAGAGCTACCAGATGTAGCGATTTTGCACTGTATGCAAAGTTGGTTTGCTGTATGGCTCTCATTGAAATTTCTTAACCTTATTTGTCGAAACCACTACGCTCAATTCCGACTTTAGTGATGCATCGAGTGGTAAGTTTTTATCCTGCCGGCCCAGTTCGACAATCTGGGTTAGTTAAGAATGGAGCGGGATAAGGGAATCGAACCCTCCTATCCTGCTTGGAAGGCAGGCGCACTAGCCGATGTACTAATCCCGCATCGAAAAGGTGGGGCACTCCGAGGAATGCCCCCGAGAAGATAGGAACTTAAAGAAAGGGGAGAAGATTTTCTTTTTTCCTTGTATTTATATTATACAAAATTTTTTTTGAAAAATCAACTCATTTGCGAATGTACCAACGACAATATTCTTGATATGCCTCATTGCGGTCAGGATATGGCGCATAACGCCATTCCCATTCATGCCATCTTTTGACGAGACGTTTCCAATATTGCTCAAAAGAAGTGCCGACTGTCTCAAAGTCGCAAATCGAATAATCATGTAAAACTTTTTTATAAGCCTTACCCTTTGCGGAATGCTCGTCGATGGGAAGACGACGGACTTTATGGTTGGAATATCTTTTGAAATACTTGTCCTTCTTATCCCCAGATCGGGGAGTGTGTTTGTAGGACCTACTCATTTACTTCTAACCTCCTTTTGTTGAAGTTAGAAGACAGTAAACCTCCACATTGGACTCAGTCCTTTCTATTTAAGATTCGTGGTCCCGGCAACCGGACTCGAACCGGTACGGTGTCACCACCGAGGGATTTTAAGTCCCTTGTGTCTACCAATTCCACCACAGCGGCACAACATCATTTATTATACAACCGTATTTTTAAAATGTCAATAACAATTTTAAATTTTGTCGGAGGATTTATTTTGAATAAACTTATAAATGCTCTCAATTATTTTTATTATGGGCTTCAGTTTTCTGTAGGAATAATAACTCCGTTCATAGTATGCCTTTTGCTTGCGGATTATCTCAAAGATAAATTTTCTCTGGGTGATTGGGTTACAATAGCAGCAATAGTTCTTGCGTTTCTACTTGCTGCTGCGGATACAATTTCTCTCGCAAAGGTATTTTTAAAGATGCTTGATAACAAAAAAGGGGATAAGAAATAATGAGCAGAATGGTAAAAGATGAACTCAAGTTTATCATTCCCTGCGTAGCGATAGCTGATGTTGTAGTTTATCTTATCTCGTTTATCATAAAAGGCATTAATTATGATGTCATTTTGGGTCTTTTGCTCGGAAGTATCATACTCGTTTTGAATCTTGTTATTTTAGGCGGAGATGTAGAACTTGCTTTCAAACGTTTCGCTCTTGATAATAACGAAAAACGCGTAAAAAGAAAAATGGCAGCAAGTTATGCTTTTCGCAGCCTTATAGTCGCTGCGGCAATATTCATTTCATTAGTATCGGATTTGTTTGACACAATAGGGGTTCTGATTCCTTTTCTTTATGTCAAACCGATATATTTTATCAAATCAATCTATTCTGACAAAAAGGAGGGAAAATAATATGGGAATTGCTCAGTCGGGCGATTTCGGAGGAGTAAGCGGTCCTGGCGTGTTGTTCAGTTTTGATCTGCCCGTTATAGGAACAATAAATATAACCGAATCCGTTGTTATAGGATTTGTTCTGGTTGTAATAATCAGTCTGTTTGTTATATGGCTTACTCACGGAATGGGAAAAATCCCGACCAAAAGACAAGTAGTTGCTGAATGGATAGTCGAAACCGTAAATAAACTTGTTAAGGACAATATGGGACCTTCGCATCTTGTATACGCACCTTACATCGCAACAATTTTCGTCTTCTCCATAACAGGAAGCCTTGTCAGCCTTTTAGGTCTCCGTTCAATGACAGCAGATGCCAGCGTTACTATATCATGGGCACTTATATGCCTTGTTATGATAACCTACACCAAACTCAAATACAGCGGTCTCGGCGGTTATCTCAAAGGATTTACCGAGCCTATTTTCGTATTGACGCCTATGAACATCTTCTCCGAAGTTATGACGCCTGTTTCAATGGGTCTCCGTCATTTCGGAAATGTCGCAGGCGGAATGGTTATCACATCGTTGATCTATTGGGCACTTGCTAATCTTTCGGCAAAACTCCACCTTTACTTCAGCATGGGAGAACTGAAAATCGGTGTATTGCAGATAGGTATTCCTGCCGTACTCTCGGTTTATTTCGATTTGTTCAGCGGATTTATGCAGGCGTTTATTTTCGTTATGCTTACAATGGCTAACGTAGGAAACTGCATCCCCGATGACAAAAAATAATTATGTTTATTATTTAAATTAAAATAACGGAGGTTAATTTTATGAATTTTCAGAATGAAATGGGATTTTTTCAGGCACTCGTTCTTATGGGCTCCGCAATAGGCGCCGGCCTTGCAATGATCGCAGGTATCGGCCCTGGTATCGGTGAAGGTTATGCCGTTGGTAAGGCTTGTGAAGCTATCGCACGTCAGCCTGAAGCACAGGGCGATGTAACAAGAACAATGTTCATTGGTTGTGCTGTTGCCGAAACAACAGGTATCTACGGCTTCGTAGTTGCCCTTATCCTTCTCTTCGGTAATCCCTTTATCAAATATTTCCTTTAATATCAGGAGGACTTTATGAGCGTTGAAATGATATTACCGTGCATAGCGTCGGGAGCTCTCAATCTTGAGTTCCTGTCGATAGACCCCGGTACTATTGTCGGAACTCTCCTTAACACTCTGATTCTCTTTCTGGTAATAAAGCATTTTCTTTTCGGAAAAGTAAACCAGATACTCGAAGAAAGAAAGAAATACGTTGAAGATTCTTATTCCGAAGCGGATAAAGCAAGAGAAACCGCAAAGGCTCTCGAAGCTGAATATGATGAAAAAATCCGCAATGCGAAGGAAGAATCCGCAGATATTATCAGAAATGCTACTTTAAAAGCTCAGCAACGTTCAGATGAAATCGTTTTTGCAGCTAAAAATGAAGCGGCAGGTATCATCACAAAAGCAAATGAAGATATTGAGCGTGAAAAGAAACGTGCAGTAAATCAGATAAAGGACGAAATTTCCGAAATAGCAATAGCTGTCGCTGAAAAGGTTGTTGAAAAAGAAATCACAACAAAGGATAACGACAGACTTATCGAGGAATTTATTGAAAATGTGGGTGAACTGTAATGGCAGGAATTGTTGAAAAAACTTATGCCGAAGCGGTATTTGGTCTTGGCAAGGAACAGAATTGTCTTGAAACCTTATGCACCGAGATTTTCGAAACAGCGAAAATATTGGATGAAAACCCCGATTTTATAAAACTCTTATCTTCTCCTACAATTTCTTTTGATGAGAAGAAAGAAAGCCTTAATAAAGTTTTCTCAGGAAAACTTTCAGAATATGCGATGAATTTTCTTTTTGTTATAACAGAAAAGAATCGTATGTCTTCCTTTATAGGAATTTCTGATTGTCTTAAATCACTTTACAACGATTATAACGGAATAATCGAAGTAAAGGTTACAACAGCAGAGCCGCTTTCTGACGCTTTAAAGACAAAACTCAAGGCAAAACTTGAAAGTGTCAGCGGAAAGAAAATCACTCTTGTTGAAAAAACGGATAAATCAATTCTCGGGGGAATTATCCTTGATTATGATAATGTCCGTATGGATTCGAGTATCAGAAACCGACTTGAAGGAATCAAAACATCAGTAAAATCAATAATAGCATAAATTTTAAAACCGAAAGGTGTGAACAAATTGAATTTGCGCCCAGATGAAATTACCGGTCTTATTAAAGAACAGATTAAGAATTACAGTAATAAGATTGAAAATACCGATATCGGAACAGTAGTTACAGTCGGTGACGGTATTGCAAATATTCACGGGCTTGAGAAGTGTATGTCAAACGAACTTCTCGAGTTCTCTAACGGCGTTTATGGTATGGCGTTAAATCTTGAACAGGAATTCGTCGGTGCGGTTATGCTCGGTGACGATACAGGCATCAAGGAAGGCGATACAGTAAAGCGTACAGGAAAAATCGTTTCTGTTCCCGTTGGCGATGAACTTCTCGGAAGAGTAGTAAACTCACTCGGACAGGCGATAGACGGCAAAGGCCCTATCCTCACAACAGAAACAAGACCGATAGAGCAGATCGCTCCCGGTATCATTACAAGAAAATCAGTTAATGTTCCTCTCCAGACAGGTATCAAGGCTATTGACTCTATGATTCCTATCGGAAGAGGTCAGCGTGAACTTATCATCGGCGACCGTCAGACAGGTAAAACAGCAATCGCCCTTGATACAATCATCAATCAGAAGGATAAAGATGTAATCTGTATATATGTTGCAATA
>CALGTU010000065.1 GCA_937901465.1 uncultured Clostridia bacterium
AAAGAACCTCCCTGACTTTTAAAAGTCAGGGAGGTTCTCGTTATTCGGTAGTTATTTTAACAAGCTCTGTATTTATGCGGTGACCTGCACAGGTTTCGTCATAAGTCGCTCCGGGAGTTACATATCTGTCTCCCTCTGCCCATATGCAAATACCGAAATCTCCGTTATTGAACGCCCATAAACAATAGGGTGCGTCCATAGATTTGCAGGTTTCCGTAATCATTTTATAGTATTCAATCTGTTGTTCCTGAGGAATATACACTGAACATCCGTATTCCTGAAGCATCCATCTCACATTGTTTTCCTTGGCCCATGAATTGTAATAATTAAGTCCGCCAGGGGTCGAATGACAATCAAGGCAAACATGGATATTATTTTCTATGCACCATTCTATAAGTCTGTCAAGATTTTCATACTGATTTAAGTTTGCGGTATCTATATTTCCGTAGAAATCCTGTCCGACATAGGGGAGTGCTATATATTCGTCTTCAGAGAAAAAGTATCTCGTGTCTATCGAAACACGGACAAAGTTATAACCTGCTTCCGCTATTTCAAGAACTGTTTCTTCATCATAGTCAGTCAATCTGACGTGTTCTTCAGTGATTTTTTCGGGGTCGGGTTCAACGGCAACCCAGGGCCACGCAAATTCCGCCTTGTCTACTATGTGCGTTCCTGACCCCTTATTCGTCAGAATCGTTCTGTGAGTGGAGTGCTGTTGCACACATTAGTGAAATTTTAAAACAGCAGTAATAACGCTATATTGGAAATTGCATAAATCCTCCAAATTTATGAATGCCTATTTTCGCCTTGCGGACGTTGTTATAAGTGATAAAATAACTACTATTCGTTTGGTTATATACACAATTGATTTTAAGTTGATGCTATGATAAAATAAGAACAATATTATTATGAAAGAGGGCTTTGAAATGAATTTGAAGAAAATTATTTCATTTCTGACAGCAACAGCTGTTTCTTTGGGGATGTTGATTCTTCCTGTCAATGCAGTATGGAATCCTAACTGCGTCAATGATGGTGCATATGAAGAACATGGTGATTTTACATATGATAGGTGGTCTTTGCAAAATTATCATCAGCATCGCAAGGTATGTAATCATGCATACTACCATACTGAAGAGTATAAAAGTAAGTTATTGACCTTTGAAATCCCTTATAGCGACATTACAGCTCCTGAAGCAGTCGGAAAGAGTATTTCATTGGTTGCCGATAACAATGCCGATATTACAGTAGATTCAGTCAGCATGATTCAATGGACACTTGCTGCAGCTTGCTTTTACAGAGTGAGCGGAACTGAAACGAAAGCATATGTAACACCAAGCGGTAATTCGCTGACTATAAACCAAGAGATGACTGTTGTTTCTGATAATCCCGAAGCTGTTAATACAAATCGGGTTATATTTATGATTGACTATTCCATGGCAATAAAAGATTTTGACGAAAGTAGTGTCCCTGAAAATATTACGGTTGAATTTAACGGAAAGAACTATAACAGCGAATATAAAAAAGAAATTTCAAATTGCGGATTTTCATTCATTGAATCATGTATAGATGAAAATCAGGATGATATGTGCGATCTTTGTAAAAGTGAAATAATATATTATCTGACTAATTGTAGCATACAAGATAACGAGCATTCGGATACTCCATTTAGTGGGCATGATAACTTTAATTATGATTATCAGGGAAATCTGACATCAGAGCCGACAGATGATGCTCGCTTTAGTTTTGAAGTATCTTCATTCAGTGCAAAGCCAAGCGAAACTATAACACTTACATTAAAGCCTGATGATGGATACAGATTTACAGTTGCTCCGAAAGTAGAAGATAATGGTTTTACGGTAAGTGAACCTGTTTTGAATGACGATGGTTCATATACATATACCCTTTCGAAGTTTAACGGCGATATTTTTATAACAGCATCTTCAGAAGACGGAATTGAAGAAATTTCAGAACCTGATAAGTCCCCCATAAACTATATTTCATTCAAGGTTGCAAAACCTGTTGCAGGCAAACCGGCTGAAACATATGGTATAGATGAATCAAGCAAGAGTCTTTCTATAACCGCAAAAACAGAATCAGGAGAAACTCTTGGTACATCAGATTTGAAATCATACTATGCATATATTATGGAAGTTGATACCGAAAAAAATCTTGGCGGATGGACTGTTTACAAAGATAATTATGTTGCAGGCTCAACATATGCGTTACACTATGATATAAAAACATACAATGAAATCGCAGACGATTGCGAGGTTTATGTCAACGGAGTTAAGGCAATTGCATGGCCTGAAGAATTCACATATTCGGGAGATTTACTTGTTTATGAACGTCTCACTGACGGCTATGGCGTTGCTGGATTGAAGGGCTTCTATGTTTCTTATCCCTCATCTTCAGGTGGCAATTCGTCCTCATCCTCTTCATCATCAGATAAGACAGAAGAAAAGGTTGACGTAAAGGAAGAAACATCAAAGATTGAAAACGCTGAAAAGGGCGAAAAGGTTGAAGTTAAAATCGAAGGAACAGTAATTCCCGAAGATTACATCGAAACAGCAATGAAGAACGACGCAATAGTAATCGTAAGCTACGGCGAATACGAATGGCAGATTTCAGATGTAGAAGAACCCAAGGCAGTTGACCTTTCAATCGATACAAACGCAGTAGGAAAAATCAAGAAGGAAATCGTAGAAACACTTGAAGGCGACAACACAAACGTTATCGACATCAAGCACAACGGAAACCTCGGATTCAAGGGAACACTCAAGTATAATGTAAAGAAGGAAAACGCAGGAAAATACGTAAACCTTTATTATTACAATATCGAAACAGGCAAGCTTGAACTTCAGGGAAGCACAAAGATTGACGAAAAGGGATTTGTATATCTTCCTTTCACACACTGCTCAACTTATGTTCTCAACATAACATCAGACCCTGCAACAAGCACACTCTTTGAAGACCTTTCAGCAGGCGAAAGCATTAAGGTAGAAGAAATAGTTCTTTAATAAAAACGACGCCCCTTCCCTACGCCATTTATCCCCATTTACTTAAGTTCGTAAATTCGGTGAAGCTCTTCGTCTTGCGACAGATAATCTCGACTCAAAGAATTTCTATGCGTTTAACCCGAGTTTTGATAAGTAGGCGGGGAGCCCCCGCAGGCATATCGTCACGAAGTTTATCGCGTAAATAAAATTGTGGCTCGGAAATAAAAAAATGTGATAAAAGAAAATGCCCCTCTCCACGAAGGAGAGGGGTTCTTTTACTCTGTAACAAGATATTTTGATGCGTAATACTGATATTTTTCTTTATAATAGGGACTTTCGGATTTCATCTCTCTTATCGACTTATGAAAATCCATATCAGCGGCGTCTATAACGCAGGCGGCGATGTTTGAACAATGGTCTGAAATACGCTCAAGATTTGTCAAAAGGTCTGACCAGACAAAGCCTGTTTCGATACTGCATTCGCCCTGCTGAAGTCTTGAAATATGATTTGAACGGAGTTTATCCTTGATTTTGTCAATAACTTCTTCTAAAGGTTCAACATCTCTTGCGGCGTCAAGGTCGTTATTACAGAATGCTTTGCAAGCAAGCCCTAAAATTTCGTCAACGGCTATTCCTAAAGAAGAAATTTCTTTTCTTGCGGTATCTGAAAACTTCATCTTCTTTGACATAAGTTCTTCTGTCGATTCGATGATGTTCATGCTATGGTCTGAAATTCTTTCAAAGTCACCTATTATTTTAAGAAGTTTTGCAGATTCGCTACTTTCCCATCTTGTGAGCTGAGATGAACTGAGTTTTACGATATATGTTCCGATAATGTCTTCATAGTGGTCGGTTTTTTCTTCGTATTCCTTAACTTTAGATGAAATTTCGGGTGAATAATCTTTAAGACAGTTTATAGCGTCTGAAACCGATTTTGCCGCACATTCGCCCATATCGCATACAAGGCTGTGGCAACGTTCGAGCGCTACCGAGGGAGTTGCGAGAAGACGCTTGTCGAGTTCGACAACTTCTTCGGGCTGTTTTGTTTCGGGAACGAGTTTATAAACGATTTTTTCAAGAAGTGATGACATAGGGAGAAGAAGAAGTGTACATCCTATATTGAAAGCCGAGTGTGCGATAGCGATTCCCGCGTGGTTTGCCGACATATCGAAAAGTGCGGGACTTAAAACCATATCTATTACCGAGTATACAATAAGCCAGAATGTTGTTCCGATAACATTGAATGAAAGGTGAACGAGCGCCGCTCTTTTAGCGTTCTTATTTGTTCCGAAAGATGAAAGAAGCGCTGTTATACAAGTTCCTATATTCTGTCCCATAATAATGGGTATTGCGGCACCATAAGAAACGCTGCCCGTTTTTGTGAGTGCCTGAAGAATACCTACTGAGGCTGAACTTGACTGGATTACCGCTGTTAAAATTGCTCCGACAAGAACGCCGAGAATGGGGTTTTTAAAAAGAATGAAAAGTTGCTGAAACTCGGGAACATCAGCAAGGCCCGCTACTGAATTTGTCATTATATCCATTCCGAACATAAGAACGGCAAAGCCCAAAAGAATTGTTCCCGTATCCTTTTTCTTATCGCTTTTACAGAACATGAAGAATATTGTTCCGATAAGGGCAAGGATAGGTGTGAACGACATGGGTTTTAAAAGCTGAAGAAAGAGTGCGTCGCCCTCAATTCCGCCGAGGCTTAAAATCCAGGCTGTTATGGTTGTTCCGACATTGGCACCCATAATTACATTTATCGCTTGTTTAAGTGTCATAATACCCGAGTTTACAAAGCCTACTATCATTACGGTTGTTGCCGATGAACTCTGTATTATAGCTGTAACGCCAAGGCCTGTAAAAAGACCTGCGAATTTGTTTGTTGTAAGTTTAGAGAGAAGATGCTGTAAGCTTCCGCCTGCGCGTCTTTCAAGGGCTTGTCCCATTACATTCATTCCGTAAAGGAAAAGGCATAATCCCCCTATAAGTGTAAGTACGTCAAAAATGTCCATAGTAGTATTGCTCCTTTGCAATTTTAATTATTTTTTCTTTTTTTCAATTCACAACTTGATTATAACATTTTAAAAGTAAAGATACGGCAAAGAATAAAGGTTTCTCCCCTATGGAATTATTGACATAAATCAGCGTAAATATTATAATATGTTCATTATAACACCAACTTTAAAAAGGACTTATTATGAAAAAAATTATAAAGGATTCTGTCTTTGCTTTTTTAATTCTCATAACGGCTTTCGGAATAAATATGTTTATCAAGAAAACATTCGGAATAGATTCTTTGATACCTATGATTTTCGTTCTGGGGATTTTTATAATCTCTCTTAAAACAGACGGCTATATAACAGGAATAGTATCTTCTGTAATAAGCGTTTTTGCGGTAAACTATGCTTTTACATTTCCATATTATGCATTTGACCTTATATCTCCCGAATGTGTTGTTTCGGTTATTGTAATGCTTATTATCGCAGTTACTACAAGTACTATGACAACGAAGATAAAGGCACAGAAAAAAGCATATGCCGAAAGTGAAAAAGAAAAGATGCGCGCTAATCTTTTAAGAGGAATTTCACACGATTTGCGTACACCTTTAACATCAATCTGCGGTTCAACATCTGCCATAATAGAAAACTATGATATTCTTACAAAAGACCAGCAGATAAAACTTCTTCAGGAGATAAGAGAGGATTCACAGTGGCTCACGAGAATGGTTGAAAACCTGCTTTCTGTAACAAGAATCGACAGCCAGAAAGTAAGGGTAATAAAAACACCTACTGTCCTTGAAGAACTTATTGACGCGGTTATTTTAAAGTTTCATAAAAGATACCCTAATCAGAATGTAATTGTAAATATTCCCGAAGATTTTATAAGTATTCCTATGGATCCGCTTTTGATAGAACAGGTTATCATAAATCTTCTTGAAAACGCTATTTTTCACGCTAAGGGAATGACCAGACTTTCTCTTGATGTAAAAACAAAAGACGATATGGCGATATTTGAAATTTCAGATAACGGTTGCGGTATCCCCAAAGACAGAATGGATAATCTTTTCGGCGGATATTTTGAAAGGGTTGACGCACCGACAGACAGCACAAGAAACAATATGGGTATAGGCTTATCGGTATGTGCTTCGATAATAAAAGCACACGGCGGAGAAATAAATGCAGAAAATATTAAAGAGGGCGGAGCTTTCTTCCGTTTTTCTTTGGAAATGGAGAAATAATGAGCAGTAACAAATACAAAATCCTTGTTATAGAAGACGAATCGAATATTTTAAGTTTTATAAACACAATTCTTGACGCGAATAATTACAGAGTAATCACCGCAAAAAGTTGCAACGAGGGAAAGATGATGTTTTCATCGCATCTTCCCGACCTTGTTATGCTTGATTTAGGGCTTCCCGATGCAGACGGACTTCAGTTTATAAAATACGCGAGAGAGTTTTCTACTGTTCCCATAATAGTTTTATCGGCGAGATCAGAAGAAAGCGACAAGGTTTCGGCGCTCGACCTCGGTGCTAACGACTACATAACAAAACCTTTCGGAACAGACGAACTTTTAGCGAGAGTAAGAGCTACCTTACGAAACAGCCGTTACAGTGCTGACAGCGGTGTTCTTTCGGGTGGAAAATTTGTTCTTCATGACCTTATCATCGACTATGACAAAAGGCTTGTCACAGTTTCGGGGAACAACATAAAACTCACCCAGACAGAATATAATATAGTTGCCTACCTTTCGGCACATTCGGGAAAGGTTCTTACATATCAGAGTATCATAAAAGCTATATGGGGCGCTTCTGATATGGGAAGTATCAAGAAGCTTCAGGTAAATATGGCGAATATAAGAAAGAAAATCGGCGCTGTTCCCGGTGAGAACAAATACATCATAAACGAACTTGGTGTAGGATACAGAATGTGTGAAGAAAATTCATAGATTTAATTGGGTAATGACAATATAGCAGTATTAAGGGTACCGAGCCACAAACTCAGGTACCCTTGATTGTTTATTGCGGATTGCCAGAAGGGGCTCCTTTAGTGTGTGTACGATACAAAAATAAGTGAA
Organism: uncultured Clostridia bacterium; assembly: GCA_937901465.1. GTDB lineage: Bacteria > Bacillota > Clostridia > Oscillospirales > Ruminococcaceae > RGIG4131. The sequence continues at coordinate 7,080 of CALGTU010000065.1, forward strand.
GTTACCGAGTAGCAAACTTTTTTTACTTAATCTGTACGATACGAATTGCGGGAAGGGGCTCCCTTTTCTTTACCGAAAATTTGCTCTTATTATGATATAATGTCATTGTAATTTACAAAAAGGAGAAAATAAAATGGCTATCTTAATTCAGATACTTCTTTTGGCATTAGGTTTTACAATGCTTATAAAAGGTGCCGACTGGTTTGTTGACGGTGCTTCGGGGATTGCTACAAAATTCGGTATTCCTCAACTTGTTATTGGTCT
>CALGTU010000066.1 GCA_937901465.1 uncultured Clostridia bacterium
TCTTTATAAAATAAAAAACACCCAGATTTCTCTGAGTGTTTTTCTTTGTGGTGACGGAAACTTGAATATAGACGAACTATTTTTTATGAATAAGGTATTTGGATATGTAGTGAGGTGGAGATAAAAAGAACTCGACATTAATCATTACCCCAATAAGCCTTACTTGTGTTTTTTGTTTTACTATGATACTATAAAATAAATGATATTTTTGACAGGAGATGATTTTGTGCTGGGGATGTATCTTGCTGTACTGGACAGCGATGAGGATAAAAGCCGATTTGAAAAGCTGTATAATCTGTACCGACAAGCTATGTATGCTGTAGCTTACGGAATACTCCACAATCAATTTGACGCAGAGGACGCCGTTCACGAGTCATTTTTGAAAATCGCAGATCATTTTGAAAAAATCGAAGAAATAAAATGTCCAAAAACCAAAGCATTTGTTGTTATTATTGTAAAGAACACCTCGATTGATATTTATAACAAAAATAAAAAAACTGTTGAAAATACTATTTTTATTGATGATATGTATAACAGGGTAATTGATGAAAAAGTATTCGAAGATATTGATTACCAACTGCTTTTAAATAAAATTGACGAACTTCCGGAAACATTTAAAGATATTCTTTATTTGCGATATGTCAATGGTTTTTCCATCGAAGATACTGCCTCCTTGCTTGGAATTTCCGTTGATGCCGCATACAAAAGAATACAACGAGCTAAAATCATATTGAATGATAAATTAAAAGAGGAGTCTGTAATATGACCTTATTTGAAACCGCTTTGGATGAAGCCTTGACCGCAAAATATAATGAGTCAATACCTCAAACAGAAGAACATGAGTTTTCGCAGAGCTTCGAGAAAAAGATGAATAAACTGATAAAAAGGCGTAATAAACCATATTATCATATAATCAATACAGCAGGGAAAAGGATTGCTTGTATAATCGTTATAATAGTACTTTCATTAACAACTACATTGAGCGTAAAAGCGTTCAGAGAAGCTTTTTGCGACTTCTTTATTGAAATATTTGAGAAGTTTTCTGCTATAAACTCAATAGATAAACAAGAAGAATATACAGAAATAAAGGATATATACGAAATTACATACGATTTGAGCGGATATGAAATCGAATTCTGTCAATCGGATTTTACCTCTCATTCTGTTCTATATAGAAAAGACGATGTTGTTATTGATTTCAATCAATATGCCAAAGGGCAGTACGATATGAATATCAACACGGAAGACACAGCTATTGACACGATTGAAATCAACGGAACGGAGGCTGTGTTCTATAAAGATAATCACGGATATGCCAATATTATCTGGCGGCAGGATGGATATGTATTTTACATCAGTTCCAATATTGTGCAGGATGAACTGATTGAAATGGCAGAATCTGTGCAAAAAGCAGAATAAAATTTATTTCTTTGAATATTGTCCAAATTCGATTTTTTTCTCGTTATTATTGTTGAGAAACATTTCTCAATCCGAACTGATGATATGTGGTGCAATAAGGTTCAAAAAGAAAATTATCTTTATAGCGCCACAGATGGAGATGGTTATGCAGGACTGACGGGAAGTTTAACATCTGTAGAAGTCGCATATACCGGATATTTGAAATATTCAGGTAGCGGAGAGTATTTGGGGAATTATCCTAATTCAACTATTGTAGTGTCTGGAGAAATAACAAACACCTATATGATGATATCAAATGTTTATTATTATGCAAGTTAATCAAAGGAGGAAAACACTATGATAAAAAAACACATTAAGACGATATTTTTATGTGCGTTAACTGTATTTATTTTCACTTCATTATTTGTTATCATGACAATAAATATCAAGGCGAATAGCAAGTACACAGTTACTGTCCCGATATCGTATGAAACTACAATCAAAACAGGAAAATATTTTGTTGACGGCGATACAGAACAGTATTATCTTGATGTAACAGAAGATACTATTCAGTTGTGTAATGTGGATTATCTTGAATATGCATGGGTTGGAAATGAGCTGGGAGATACGAAGGATGACGAATACATTTCCAAAATGACAGAACTCGCAGAAAGACGAGCTGAAGAATATGCCTCAGCATATAAATACAAAGTGATTACGACGGAATATCCCAATACTGAAAATAAATCTGTTTCAGATTCTTATTACAAAAGGACAATGATTTATACTGACTGGTCAGTAGATTATGCAGGAAGATATAGTGGAACTGGTTATACTTTGAAAGACGAAAACACCATTATGGCAGGAAATACTGTTTTTATCTATTATGATGAAGAACTCGGCGATACAGTATATAAAACAGAAGCTCCGACAAGAGTTGTGGACTCTCTCACATATAAGGAAAACAGAAAATGATATGGGATATATATGATTTTTAATATGAATACAAAAACAACGATAAAAATTGGTTTTATATGTATATTAATTATGTTATTTACAGGATGCTGTGTTACAAATGTTGAAACAAGTATAACTGAAGAAACCTTCGCTCCCATATCCGAAACAACATCTTTAACCTCTTTAAATAATGCTCCTGAAAAGATTATTTCTCCTGAACATTCTCTTATAGGTATAAGCGAAATCAAACGGCTTGATATGTATGACGAGATGTTCTATAACTCTCAGAAAGGCGAGGGATATTATAGCAATACTCCCATAGCAAGTAAAGATAAAAATATCATTCTGAATATTCACGATAAAAGTTTTGTTCCGTTTGACGAACATAGTCTTATTGCGATTGAAGTTGATTTTAGCACCGCAAATGAAAATTTTTCTATCGGCAGGGGCGGAGAAATGCTACCTCTGTATAATCAGAAAATAGTGAAATGGGATTTTGTTTCAGATGTTAAAGAGGAGCTTTTATCCTTTGAAAACACATTTGTCTATGGCTTGGAATTACATAATAACGGAGAGTTTCTTATTTACCATACGACCGACCATAGTGGAAAAACATCTCTTGCGATGTTTGACCTTTCAGATGGTGAAAACAAAATTATTCATCATTATGGTGAAGTTTTTGAAGAGGCTAAAAACGCACCTACAATATATAATGATTTGCATCTTTACTATATATCTACACCAAATGATAATGCAAATACATTCGGATTATACTGCTATAATATTGAAGATGAATCGACAAACTTTGTTTCGGATATAAACAGTTATCCGTTTATTCATAACGGAACAGCGGCATATACAGACGGAGCGCAAATTTATTCTGCAATCAATAGCGAAACCATAGGAAAAACAGAAAATGATTTATATGGAAGCGTCATTGTTTGTTATGAGGGAGATTTTATTATAGATTATTTTAATGGTGTTGTTTATTCGAAAGAAAGAGAAAACTATGTTACAATGAAAACCGTTCAGAATAGCAGTTTCTATGGATTTTTCGGAAGCGACGGAATATACACAACAGTTTATGACGATATCGGTTATCATTGGTACGTGCTTAAATATACAACAGAAAGAACTGCTTTTTCAGAAAATAACATAACTCTCGATACCTCTGATTACAAAGAATTCACATTTGTTGCAGGTAATCATAAAGTGTCGGTAAAATGTCCGAATGATTGGAATAAGGTTGATATTGTGTATTCCGATGATTTTCCGCAACAGCATACAGGTCTGCAACTTTTTGACGGCGAAATCCCCGAACAGCTTGAAATTATTGACGGAAATATCTATATCGCAGTTGCCACTCACGGTTTTGCAGACAGATATGTTTATGATGCAGGATATGATAAATGCGAAAAAGAAAATTTCACAACAAAAAACGGCTACGGGCTGATAATTTATTATGACAAAAACGGAATGCCGATATTTGCAACCTTTGATGATTACAAATATATGTGTATATTCTTTGATGTTGAAACAAAGGAAGAAATTCCGGAAATAATGAACATAGTGAATAGCATAGAGATAAAATAAAATCCCCTCTTTCGAGGGGATTTTTCTTCTTTTTAAAACAGAACCTATATCACATAAAATGAAAAGATTATTTGTATTTCTAGGAAACACGACGACGCCGTACTGGTGTACTGCTAGGAGTGTTGACAACGAAAGACAAATGAGATTTTCGTTTTATGCTGTTTCTATGCTGTTTGCTGCCTGAAGATTAAGAAGTTCTACTGCCCATTCACGCATTTTGTATTTGAGAATCTTTCCTGCTGCGTTCATCGGGAAATCGTCAACAAATGCAACATAACGTGGAACCTTATGCTTTGCCATGTGTGAACGAACGAAATCCTTTATTTCATCTTCTGTTGCTGTTTCGTCGGGTTTTAAAACGATACAAGCCATAATTTCTTCGCCGTAATCCTTATCGGGAACGCCTATAACCTGAACATCCTTTACCTTAGGATTTGTATAGAGGAATTCTTCGATCTCCTTAGGATAGATATTTTCTCCTCCACGGATAATCATATCCTTGATTCTTCCTGTAATCTTATAGTAACCATCGGGAAGTCTTCTTGCAAGGTCGCCTGAATGGAGCCAACCGTCTTCGTCGATAGCAGCGGCTGTTGCTTCGGGCATCTTATAGTAGCCCTTCATGATGTTATATCCTCTTGCGCAGAATTCGCCGTCAACATTATCGGGGAGTTCTTCACCTGTTTCGGGGTCTACAATCTTTGTTTCAACGCCGAAGAGTGATGCACCTACTGTATTTACTCTCGCTTCAATGGAGTCTGATGTCTTACTCATTGTTGTTGCGGGACTTGCTTCTGTCTGACCGTATGTGATACAGATTTCGGGCATATGCATCTTTTCGATAACTTCTTCCATAACCTTAACGGGACAAGGTGAACCAGCCATAATACCTGTTCTCATATGTGAGAAATCGGTTGAAGCGAAGTTTTCGTTTTCGAGCATAGCGATGAACATTGTAGGAACACCATGGAATGCTGTAATCTGTTCTTTATTGATACAGTTGAGTGACTTTCTGGGTGAGAATGCAGGGATAGGACACATTGTTGACCCATGAGTAACAGACGCTGTCATAGCGAGAACCATTCCGAAACAATGGAACATAGGAACCTGAATCATCATCTTGTCGGCTGTTGAAAGGTCCATACAGTCACCGATTGCCTTACCGTTATTTACAACGTTGTAATGTGTGAGCATAACACCCTTGGGGAAACCTGTTGTTCCCGATGTGTACTGCATATTGCATACATCATGCTTATCGATTGTTTTTCTTACTCTTTCGAGTTCTGTATAAGGAACATCCTTGGCAAGTGCCATAGCTTCGTCCCATGTATAACAACCTTCAACCTTTGAATCTGTTGTTATGATGCTTCTGAGGAACGGGAATTTAGCGCTACTCAGTTTACCGGGTTCGCAGGTAGCGAGTTCGGGGCAGAGTTCCTTCATTATTTCAACATAGTTACTGTCTTTATAGCCGTCTATCATAACGAGAACATTTGTGTCAGACTGCTTTAAGAGATATTCTGCTTCGTGAATCTTATACGCTGTATTTACAGTTACAAGAACAGCGCCAATTTTTGTTGTTGCCCAGAATGTTATATACCATGCAGGAACGTTTGTTGCCCAGATAGCAACATGGTCGCCTTTTTTAACACCCATAGCGAGAAGTGATCTTGCGAATGTATCAACATCATCTCTGAACTGGGGATATGTTCTTGTATAATCGAGTTCTGTATATCTGAAAGCATACTGGTTGGGGAATTCTTCACATACTCTGTCGAGAACATCGGGGAATGTGTAATCGATGAGTTTTTCCTTGGGCCAGATATATTTTCCCTGATGACGAAGATCATCCTGTAAAGGATGCTTATGCTTTTTTCTGTAAGGCTTCATGAAATCGGCATACTGAGGAAATACAACGCCTGCGCTGAAGATATTCTTTGCCCAACGCTTAACCCATTCGAGTGAAACATATCCTTCATAGCCGATCTTTCCGAGTGCTTCAAACATTTCAGAAAGAGGCATATCGCCTTCGCCCATGAGTTTGTATTCAGCTTTGCCGTCAACCATAATGCTGTCTTTCACATGGCAATATTTGATATAAGCACCGAGGTTTTCAACTGTTTCATCAGGATTTTCGTTTGCATAGCGATAAGGATGATGCATATCCCATAAAGCTGCGATTTCAATTCTGTCAACCTTATCGAGAAGTGCTTTAAGACGCTTTGTATCAGCATAAACGCCGTTTGTTTCAACGAGAAGTGTTACTCCCTTATCCTTTGCGATATCGGCAAGCTTAACGAGAACTTCTGCCACATAGTTGTCGTCAACTTCGTCAACGGGCATAGGTTCTCTGTCGCCGAGAATTCTTATGAAAGGAGTTTTAAGCTTAACGGCAAGATTGATATAGCTTGAAATTTCTGAAATAACTTCATCGAGATTACCCTTATCTTTAAGGCAACAGCCTGATGAAAGGCAAGGAATTTCGATACCTATTTCTGAAAGTTTCTTGACTGTCTTTGAAATCTGACCTTCTGTGAAAGGTCTTGCTTTAACGGCGAAAATATCGTCACCGAGGCCTCTGATTTCGATTCCGTCAAAGCCCAAGTCCTTCGCCATTGAATAGATATCTGACCATTCATAATCAGGACAGGCAAGTGTTGAAAAACTGATTTTCATTTTAATATACACCCTTTCTTTTCTGTTAGAGGCGAAAATAAAAAATCCGCCTCAAAGATAATTCTTTGAGACGGAATAAATATCGATTCCGCGGTACCACTCAAATTGCATTCTCATGCCACTTAAGGCTCTAACAAGCCCTTTTGCTGTAACGTCGCACTGACGGAAAACACTACTCATTTCTTTTCGCATTTTCTGCTCGGAAGGGAGAGGCTTTTATGGAAATCTGCCTATCGGTTTTCACCAGCCACCGACTCGCTGAAAGGGGTTCTTTCCTGCCTTCTTCGTCTTAGCATTTGAAAATATTTTATCATACCATTTTTTTATTGTCAAGTATTAAATTTCGACAAAATCAAGATTTTTGCAAAGTAATGTTATTATACATTGTGAACAACCTTTGTGAAATCTTCTTCAGCACCCGACGCAACTATGATGTTTATGGGATATCCGCATATATTTGCAGGAAGAACAAATCCGTCTTCATTGAAGATAAGTTCAGCCGATTTATAAAGCTTTACACAACTGATACTTCTTATGGGACTTTCTCTCATAATTCCACATTCGAAAACACAGGTTATGCAGTTTACAAAGTTTTTAAGACGCGCATAAACATCGTTTTTAAATTCTGCCGAATCAAAATCCGAAAGGCTTTCACTTAAAGCGTGCATAGCTTCCCTGCTACCTGAAAATCCTATGATAAAATTTCTTCTCATAGTTCTGATTT
>CALGTU010000067.1 GCA_937901465.1 uncultured Clostridia bacterium
CATATTTTTCGGGTGGTATAACACTTATTCTTCCTAAAATAATAAATATGCTTTTCGGAACATCATCAAAAAAACTGAAATATATCTATGTTACTCTTTCAGCGCTTTTTCTTATGATAGTAACATCAATCCTTACATATCATGTTGTTGTTTTATATGTTTTTCCTATAGCAATAGGGGCACTTTATTTTTCCAGAAAAGTGACTTATTTTTCAAGTATCATCACTTCTGTAGTAACTGTATGCGGTCAGTTTATAGGATTTTTCATCGGTAAACTTGATGATAATTTTCTCGATATTTATTCTCTTGTTATTTACGGAATAATTCCGAGGCTTCTTATTCTTATTGCTCTTTCGTCTCTTCTTATTCACCTTACAGTCAGAACATCTTCACTTCTTAAAGAAGATGCCGAAAATTATGAACGTCAGGTGATTTATAGCCGTAATATGATTTATGGATTTGCAACTCTTGTTGAAAACCGCGATGAAAACACAGGCGGACATATAAAAAGAACAAGCGTTTATGCAGAACTTCTTGCAACAAGATTAAAAGAAAAAGGAATTTATTCCGATATCATAACAGATGAATTCATCAAAAATCTTGCTATGGTAGCACCGCTTCACGATATAGGTAAAATAGCAATTCCCGATAGTGTTCTTTGTAAGCCAGGAAAACTCACCGATGATGAATTTAAGGTGATGAAATCTCATTCTGAAAAGGGCGGGGAAATAATAAAAGAAACTTTCTCTGAAATAGAAGATGAAGAATATAAAAATATGGCTTATGAAGTTGCCCGTTATCATCATGAAAAATGGAATGGTAAAGGTTATCCCGAGGGTCTTTCGGGAGAAAATATTCCTCTTTCAGCACGTATAATGGCGGTAAGCGATGTTTTTGATGCTGTTTCAGAAAAGCGTTGCTATCGTGATGCTATGCCTATGGAAAAATGCTTTTCTATAATTTCAGAGGGTGTAGGAAAAGATTTTGACCCCGTAGTTGCCGAAATGTTTTTAGAAATCCGTGATGAAATAGTTTCTGTAAGAGAAAATATTTCTGTTTAAAAAAAGAGTACCCTTGGGTACTCTTTTTTTATTTTTATTATTTTGAAGTAATCTCCAAAGTCTTTTTCATACCAGAAAGACCTGCGTCGGATATTTCAAATGTGTCCTTTTTCTTTTCGGCTTCTCTCATCTGAACAAATTCACTTGCTTTTTTTACATCGCCTTTCGGAATGTTTATAGCACAGGCCTTGTTCTTTTCGATCAGCGCTTTCGCTGTCGGCTGACTTGTAAGCTGATTAAGCTCTGCTTTTGATATATTTTTAAGTATCTGCATAATATAACCTCCTATATAAACCTATACATATCATATATCGTCTGATTTTCATAAAACTTTAGCATTTATTACATTCTGTAACCTCAGTTTACAACTTTATTACAGTTTGATAATTTCCCTTGACAATAAATCCCCTTGTTTTATAATAAAAAAGTAATCTTTATAATAAGGGGGAGAGGGCTTGAAAAAAAGAAAACTTTTCTGCGAGATTTCGCCACTTTGCTATAAAATTTCCGTCAAAAAAGAACATCTTCTCCACGACATAAAAGATTTACTCAGTAACGAAAAATTTGCCGATACATTCGATAAAAATCCCTTCCCTGCGGTAATCAAAAGACATAGTT
>CALGTU010000068.1 GCA_937901465.1 uncultured Clostridia bacterium
GACAATTCCGTTTGCGAGTCATTTTTCAAGACCCTAAAGCAAGAAGAAATATACAGAAAAGACTATCTATAAAGGAGAAGTACCAGAAGGAAGTACTGATTATGAAGAAACATTTAGATTAAGAATGTGGTTAAGTGATCAAGCTAGATTTGATACAATGGATATGAATAATAAGAAATTTATTTTAACAGTAAAAGAAAATACTAATGTTACAGTAAGTAAAACAAGTAAAGGAAACGAACTAAAAAATTATTATGGCATTACATATATTGATGATGTAGTAGAAGGAATTATTCTTGTAATGCAGCATGCTCCAGAAAAAGTAAATGGTGAAGATGGGCTTCCTATGCCGCCATATAAAATTTATAATATAGGCAATAACGAATTTACGAAAACGTTTGTCATCCATTAATATTCGCCTGTAAGTTCACGGTAAAGACCGAGATAAAGTTCTGCTGATGTATCCCAGCTGAAATCGCTCTTCATGGCGTGTGTAACAAGTCTGCCCCACTGTGCTTTCTTGTCATAATATTCTTTAGCTCTTCTACAAGCATCAAGCATATCGTGTGCGTTGTATGTCTTGAATGTAAATCCGTTTCCGCCCTTATCGCCTGCATCCTGGATAGAGTCACGGAGACCGCCTGTTTCACGAACTATCGGGATTGTTCCGTAACGGCAAGAAATCATCTGTGCAAGTCCGCAAGGTTCACTCTGTGAAGGCATAAGGAACATATCACAACCGGCATAAATCTTCTTTGAAAGGTCGGGGAAGAATCCGATTGTAACGCTTACTCTGTCGGGATAACGCCAAGCCATTTCGTTGAAGAAATCTTCATAGATTTTTTCGCCTGAGCCCAAGATTACAAACTTATAGCCGAGGTCAACTATATCGCTGAATACATATTTGATAAGGTCAAGTCCCTTATGAGAAACGAATCTTGTAACAATACCGATAACTGGTTCGTTGCCTTCCTGAAGACCGAGGTCAGCAAGAAGCTGTTTCTTACATACAGCCTTGCCCTTCTTATCCTTTGCAGAGAAGTTTGCAGGGATAATGGGGTCTGTTTCGGGATTGTATCTTTCAAGGTCGATACCATTAAGGAAACCGCAGAGTTTATACTGTTTATTAGCGAGTGCTCTGTCGAGACCATGTGAATACCATGGGTCAAGAATTTCCCATGCATAGCTTGGTGAAACTGTTGTTATCTTATCGGCACACTCGATAGCACCCTTCATCATGTTAACGCAACCGTCATACTGAACAACATTTGCGTGATACATAGGAAGTCCTAAAATTTCGCTTACGAGTTCGAGGCCGTATTTGCCCTGATACTGAATGTTATGAATTGTGAATACTGTCTTGATGTCTTCATAACCCATCTGATAGCGATAGATTGTTGAATAATAAACAGGAACCATCGCTGTCTGCCAGTCGTTACAGTTTATAACCTGTGGCTTGAAATCAATATATTTGAGCATTTCAAGAACCGCTCTTGAGAAGAATACGAATCTTTCAGCGTCATCATAGAAACCATAAAGTCCGTCTCTTCCGAAATAATATTCGTTATCGATAAGATAATATGTGACGCCGTTTACTTCGCCCTTCATAATTCCGCAATACTGCTTTCTCCAGGCAACATCAACGGTGAAGTTTGTAACGAATGTGAGCTTTTCACGAAGTTCCCACTTGATGTTCTTGTAAAGGGGCATTACAACGCGACAGTCGTGTCCCGCTTTGTTCATAGCAGCGGGAAGAGAACCAGCAACATCAGCAAGTCCGCCTGAAGCGATATAAGGGAGTGCTTCACTTGAAGCATAAAGAATTCTCATAATAAAAAATCCTCCTGTGTATAATCTTTCTTTTATTTATAGGGCAAAAGCGGTATAGAAAATTCCTACACCGCCTATGGTTTCAATTAGATTTTTGCGCCCTTACCTACATAAAGTGGGTAATACTGTGAACCTGTAAGATTTCTGAAATCCTGAATTTCAACAGACTTATCTGTGATTACATAGTTTACATCACACTTCTTACCGATAACCGTATTCTGCATGATGATTGAATTCTTGATAACAGCGTCTTTTCCTACCTTAACGCCACGGAAAAGGATTGAGTTTTCAACTGTTCCTTCAACGATACAGCCGTCAGCGATGAGTGAATTCTTAACGCTTGCACCAATGCCGTATTTAGCGGGTGCGTTATCTCTGATCTTTGTATAGATAGGTCTCTTTTCGAGGAATATCTTATCTCTTGTTTCTGTTGAAAGCATAGCCATATTAGCCTTGTAATATGTGTCGATAGAGTCAATCTTTGCGTAGTAGCCTTCATGCTTATAAGCCATAACTACGTATTCTTTTACTCTTGCCTGAAGAACATCCTTTTCAAAGCTGTAAAGACTCTTGCTTGCACATTCAAGAACGATATCCTGAAGGAAATCTTTCTTTATAAGGAACATATTAAGGCTTACATCACAGTCACCGCTGATCTGTGGTCTGATGAGAACATCTGTTACTCTGCCTTCTTCGTTGATACCGAAAACTGTTGAGTTTTTAGCCTGTTCCATTGAGATTACGCTCTTTGCGTAAACAGCAGTGATATCAGCACCTGTCTTGATATGCTGTTCAACGATAGGTGTGTAATCAATATTTGTTATAACATCACAGTCTGAAAGAAGAACATATTCAGCGTCTGAATTCTTAACGAAATTGATAACGCCGTAAAGTGCTTCAAGTCTTCCACGATACATACCACTGTCAACATGACCGAAAGGAGGAAGAAGATGAAGACCGCCCTGCTTTCTTGCAAGGTCCCATTCACGACCTGATCCTAAATGGTCAAGAAGACTCTGATAGTTGGATTTTGTGATAACGCCCACTTCACCTATTCCTGAGTTTACCATATTAGAAAGCGGAAAATCTATCATTCTGTATCTTCCGCCGAAGAGAACAGAACCCATTGTTCTTTCCTTTGTAAGTTCAACAACGGAAATGTCATGCATATTTGCAAAAATCATACCAAGTACTTTTGTTTTACCAGCCATCTTTATCGCCCCCTTAAACATTTTCCGTTACATTTTCCTTGGGAGCAATCTTCTTGCCCTCAGAAACTGTTAAATTATGACCGATAACCGCAACGCCCCAGCTGTCTTTATCTGTAACAGATTCGGGACGAGCGCCTATTGTTGCATATTCGCCTACTACACATTCTTCGCCGACAATAGCGTATTCAACTACTGCGCCTGCTTTGATTACAGAGCCTGGCATGATGATACTGTCTCTTACAGTAGCACCTTCTTCGATTGTAACGCCGGGGAAGATAATTGAGAAATCAACATTACCGTTTACAACAGCACCTTCAGAAATCATTGAGTTTTCTATCTTTGCTGATGAACCTACATACTGAGGAGGCATGTTTGCTGTTCTTGAATAGATCTTCCAGTCGGGATCGTAAAGGTCAAGAGGAATGTTGGGGTTTAAAAGGTCCATATTTGCTTCCCAGAGGCTGTCGATTGTACCAACGTCTCTCCAATAGCCTTCGAAAGGATAAGCAACAAGCTTCTCGCCTGCATTAAGCATATTAGGAATGATAGCCTTACCAAAGTCCTTATCTTCTTCGGGATTGTTTTCATTGTCGATAAGATACTGACGAAGCTTCTTCCATGAGAAGATATAGATACCCATTGAAGCGAGTGTTGAACGAGGCTTAGCAGGCTTTTCTTCAAAGTCTGTAATGCCCATGTTTTCATCACAGATCATAATACCGAGTCTTGTTGCTTCTTCAAGAGTAACTTCCTGAACAGCGATTGTTGCGTCAGCATTCTTTTCTTTATGATAAGCGAGCATCTTTGAGTAGTCCATCTTATAGATATGGTCACCCGAAAGGATTACAACATAGTCAGGGTCGTATCTGTCAACGAAGTTGATGTTCTGATAGATAGCATTTGCTGTTCCCTTATACCACTGAGCACCGAGTGCTGTCTGGAAAGGAGGAAGAGCGTGTGCGCCACCATGGATCTTGTCAAGGTCCCAAGGCTGTCCGTTTCCGATATAATCATGGAGAACGAGTGGCTGATACTGTGTAAGAACTCCGACTGTGTCTATGCCTGAGTTGATACAGTTTGATAAAGGAAAGTCGATGATTCTATACTTTCCGCCGTATGAAACGGCCGGCTTTGCCATGTCCTGTGTAAGAGCGTAAAGGCGACTGCCCTGTCCGCCGGCAAGTAACATAGCAACGCATTCTTTTTTGGTATACATAACTTTGTACCTCCGATTTTATTTGAATTTTGTTGGTTTACTTATTTTTTGTCCGAAGCTTTCTTCTCTGTCGCCTTCTTTTCGGTTGACTTTGAAGATTTTTTCTTGCTGTCAGACTTTTTAGCGGTTGTTTTCTTTGAAGTTGTTTTCTTCTTGGTTTCCTTCTTTTCACCAGAAGATTCTGTCTTTTTCTTCTTGGGTGCATCGGGAAGCTTTTCAAAGAACATTACTGAGAGTGCAGGAATTTTAAGTGAGATACACTGTTCGTATCCATGCATACCAAGTTCTTCTGTCTTGACAGTTCCGTTATCAAGACCTGTTCCGCCGAATTCTTTATCGTCGCTTGAGAAGACTTGTTTATACTTGCCCTTATAAGGAACGCCTATCTTATAATCTTCTCTTTCAACGGGAACGAAGTTACATACAACAACGATTTCGTTTCCGTTATCGTCGATTCTTCTGAATGCGATGATACTCTGCTTGTAGTCATCGTGTGAAATCCAGCTGAAGCCCTGCCAGCTGTCGTCGTTTTCCCAGAATGCAGGACGGCTTAAATAGAATTTATTGAGTGCTGAAAGGAACTTCTTGTTGTTTGCGTGTCCTTCATACTGTAATAAATCCCAGTCGAGTTCTTTCTTATAATCCCATTCCTTGCCCTGAGCAAATTCCTGTCCCATAAAGAGAAGTTTCTTTCCGGGATGAGCTATTGTGTAACCGAGGAACGCACGGAGAGATTTGAATTTATCTTCTCTTTCGCCCGGCATCTTTTCAAGGAGAGAACATTTTCCGTAAACCACTTCATCGTGTGAAAGAGGAAGGATATAGTTTTCGGAGAAGCAATAGAAGAATGAGAATGTGAGTTTGTCGTGGTTGAATGCTCTGAAATAAGGGTCAAGCGAAATGTATTTAACCATATCGTTCATCCAGCCCATATTCCACTTG
>CALGTU010000069.1 GCA_937901465.1 uncultured Clostridia bacterium
GGGAACGGGTAAAACAACCTGCGCGAGAATTTTCGCAAAAGCGATAAACTGTGAAAATTCTTCAGATGGCAACCCATGCCTTTCCTGTTCTGTCTGTGTTGACGCTGAAAACGAAGCACTTTCAGACATCATCGAAATCGACGCTGCTTCAAATAACGGCGTTGATGATATAAGAGATCTCCGTGATGGTGCCGTATATTCACCCGAAAGATGTAAATACAAAGTCTATATCATAGATGAAGTTCATATGCTTTCGGTAAACGCTTTTAACGCACTTTTAAAAATCATCGAAGAACCGCCTCCGTATGTAAAGTTTGTTCTCGCAACAACTGAGGTTCATAAAGTTCTTCCAACAATCCTTTCAAGATGTCAGCGTTTTGATTTCAGAAGAATTATGCCTGAAGATATAGCCAAAAGGCTTATCTATATAGCAGGCGAAGAAAAGATAAATCTTTCGGAAGAAGCGGCTCTTTTAATCGCCCGCCTTGCCGATGGTGGAATGCGAGATGCACTTTCTCTCTTAGACCAGTGCATAGCCTATTCAACCGATGTAACACTCGAAACCGTTTCGGCGGCGTCAGGCATAGCGGGAAGAGATTATCTTTTTGATATAATAGAATCCGTTGTCAAAGGTGATACAGGAACAGCGCTCACCATTACCGACAAACTCTATTCAATGTCAAAGGATATAACAAGGCTCTGTGAAGAACTTATCTTACAGTTCAGAAACATAATGCTTATAAAAAGTGTTCCCGAAAGAAAAGAGCTTATAGCCTGCCTCCCTTCAGAACAGGAAAGATTATCAGCTATAGCGTCTTCTCTTTCGATTGAAGAGATCTTATCAAAACTTACTGTTCTTCAGGAATGTAACGAGAGACTTTCCCGTTCTCTCGCAAAACGCGTTGAATTTGAAATGTGCCTTGTAAAACTCTGCACACTCACGGGAACATCCGTTTCTGTCCCGAAACCCATAGTGAAAGAAACTGCTCCTAAGCCTTCTGTTCAGCATGAATCTGTTATCAATAATAAATTTGTTCCGCCGATGAAGGAAGAACAAAAAACTGTGACAGAAGAACCACCGGCCATCAAAGAACAACCAAAGACAGAAACAGTGAAAGAACAACCCGAACCCGTCAGGGAAGAACCAAAAGAACAGCCTTCAAAACCACAACCCGAACTCAAACCATCCGATCCTTCGGTTGATAAACCCGTTGTTTGCAGTAAATGGAGTGACGTTTTAGAAGAATTCCAGAAGGTTGACCCTGCGGTTGCGGCGTCGCTTATTGATTCTTATGCCTTTATAAATACAACAACAATATTCATAGTTGCAAGAAATTCATTCTTCATGAAACTTTTTGCTCAGGAAGAAAACAAAATTTCTCTTATAAAGGTTATAACAAAAGTTCTCGGTAAAAGCTATATAGTAAGAGCAAGAAGCGAGAATAAAGAACTCGAGGATAAGCCTGATAATCATAAGGCGGTTGAACTTCTCGATAAAGCAAAGGAAAACGGTATCCCTACAGGGACTGAATAAAAATAAACAAATAAATTTTTAAAAGGAGTTTTTAAACATGAAAGTAAGATTACCTCAGGGAATGGGCGGCGGCCCCCAGAATATGAACCAGATGATAAAGCAGGCTCAGAAGATGCAGGAACAGATCACTGCCGTTCAGGAAGATATTGAAGGAAGAACATTCACAGCTACAGCAGGTGGCGGAATGATCGAAGTTGAAATGACAGGTAAGAAGACACTTACATCTGTTAAGATCAAGCCCGAAGTTGTTAACCCCGATGATATCGAAATGCTTGAAGATCTCGTTATGAGTGCAGTAAACGAATGTGTAAAGTCTATCGAAGAAACATCTGAAAAGGAAATGAGCGCTGTAACAGGCGGCGTTTCACTCCCGGGAATTCTTTAATATATGGCAGAAGCATTACCGCTCGTTCTTTTAGCCGAACAATTTGCCAAACTTCCCGGAATAGGAATGAAAACAGCACAACGCCTTTCGTATTTCGTCATGTCTATGTCTGATGAAGATGTGAGAGAGTTTGCCGATGCTATCATCAACGCACACGAAAAAGTAGGACTTTGCTCTGTCTGTCAGAATCTAACGGATAAAGAAATATGCCCTATATGTGATGATGAAAGAAGAGATCATAGCATCATCTGCGTTGTCGATGGCCCTAAGGATGTTTCGGCTTTTGAAAGAACAAAAGAATATAACGGCGTTTATCATGTCCTTCACGGACTAATATCGCCTATCGACAATATTACTCCCGACAGCCTCAAGATTAAAGAGCTTTTAGCAAGAATCCAGCAGGGCGGAGTTGAGGAGGTAATTATGGCAACCAACCCCACAGTTGAGGGTGAGGCAACAGCCATGTATATTTCAAGGCTTTTAAGACCATTAGGTGTAAAGGTTACAAGACTTGCATTCGGACTTCCCGTTGGTGCAAATCTTGAATACGCCGATGAAGTAACATTATACAAAGCTCTCGAAAACAGAAACGAAATGTAAAAAAAGGACAGCTAAAGGGAGCCCCTTTGGGCAATCCGTAATAAAAAAATCAAGGGTACCTGAGTTTGTGGCTCGGTACCCTTAATTACTTCTATACGGTCATTTTCCTAAAACTGTCCTTTTATTTTTATTCAGCTATATTGATTTCCTTAGGAGCGTATCTTTCCTTAGCCTTTTCGTTCCATTCGATTTCAAGTTCGTTAGCCCATTTTGTTTCAAGTTCCATAAATTCGTCACCCTTAAGTGCCTGAAGGACTGTATCCTTGTATGTGTCAACAATACCTTCTCTTTCTAAAATGTTGTGTCTTTTTACAACATAATAGCTTTCAGAACCTTCAACTAAAAATGCCTTTCCGTCAGCCTTGTGAGCGAAGATTTCTTCTGTAACAGTTGAGGGAAGGAGTGTGTTTTCCTTAGCGATAATCTGTTCAAAAGCATATTCTTCTGTTTCCTTGGGGTCATATTCCATCTTTGTGAATTCAGTTCCGTTTGTATCAGCCATTGCTTTTAAAAGAACATTGTATTCTTCATAAACGATAACGCCGAAATCTTCTTCTTCCGCTTTTTTTACATAAGATTTAGCACGGTTGATTGCCTTTTCCTTATCAGCACCCTTAAGAAGATTTCCCGATGCATCTTTAAGCGAAACTTCAACAAATTCGATTCTTGCATAGTTGTCTTTCATATACTTATTGATTTCAGAAGTCTTTATAGGCTCAATACCTGTTTCTGCATCGTAATAAGCAGAGAAGAGCGCAGAGAACTTAGCGTCGTTTTCAACTATTCTTGTGAAAGATTCAAGACCGATTCCGTTGTCGGCAAGAACGTCCTTAGACTGTTCATAAGCGTTTTCAGCAGCTGCCTTGTAATAATCTTTTTCCTTTTCTGTGAAAGAAAGACCAAGTTCGTCAAACTTCTTTTCAATAGCGATAAGTTTCTTTACTCTTAAAAGAGCTTCGTCAGCGATATGCTGTTCAGCGGTTTTTCCGTCAACAGTAACATCCCATACAGTAGCCTGTTCTTCAGTTTTCTGTAAAGAAGTTTCTCTGTAAACGTTTGTCATGTGATAGAGATAAATCCCTGCGGGAACTTCTTCTCCACCGATTTTACCGATGTTAGCGGTATCTTCTCCACAAGCAGTGAGAGAAAGCGTCATAACACAAGCCGCAGAAAAAGCAGCGATTTTTCTGAGTGTTTTTTTCATTTTAAATCCTCCGTTCAGGATAATTTCAAATACTGTAACATTATATCACAAAATACCGTTTGTGTCAAATTATTTTGAAACAAGTATATAATATCCCGAAGTATCCTCATATACAATTTCAAATCCGTCATATTTTTTATCGGTAATTATAAGACCGTTTCTTCCGAGCGTTTTTATTTCCTCATCTGAAATAAGAGAGATATTCTGTCTTTTTGCCGAAAACTGTATTTCAGCCGATGCCATATTATCCCTTATATTCATGTATAACGGAAGCGAATAGTTTTCCGAAGCAGCAGAAATTACATTTTCGGTAATATCATTCTTCAGCTGATTTTTAAGCGAATATGCACTAACAGCAAAAAATCCTTCACATATGAATATTACAGCAAGAGCAACCGAAGCGAAAACCGAAAGCGGCTTTATCTTGTGTGCCGATATAAAAATTATGAATGTATAAACAAATGTTGCAACTATGATTATCGCAGGAATTATAAATGATGAAAGCCCGAACGACATAAACGATGCAACCGAAGCCGAAGAAACGGGCGAAAATCCCGTAAGCATCGTTGCCGAACCCGATATGTTGAAAAGGGCGCATGCCATAAGCAGAATTCCCGAGAAAATTCCCGAAAATGCAAAAGCTTTCTTTCCCGAAATGTAAAAATAAAGAATACCTATAAGCATTAACGGAGCAAGAAGAATACCACCGTATTTTCCCGAAAGAATGCTGTTGGGAGAAACAGTAAACAAAGAAGCGATAACATCGGTCATAAAATATAAAACCGATGAAATAATAAGGAACATAAGGAAAAGCTGTCTTTGAGTAAACTCATCAGCGGGAACTTTCTTTATGTATCTTAAAATAAAGCTTCCCATAAAATTCTTAGCACCCATAACAGCAAATAAAAGTCCGCCGAATGCAAAAAGAAGAGTTGAAACGCTGATATAGATAAGTCTTCCCGAAAAAACAGATAAGAATCCTTTCAAAGAAAAACCTTCCGTTTCCGTAGCAAAAACAACAGAGAAGATTATTCTCAAAACAATAAACAGAACAAAACCTGTTCCTGCCGATGAGAAAAATGCTGTCACAGAGAGCTTGTCTGTTCTTTTAGAAATAATCATCGCCGAAAATGCAAGAACACCCGTTATAAAAATTCCCATAGTTCCCTCACAGAACCATAACAGAAGCGAGAGTACTATTCCCATAAAAACATAGAATAACGGAGTTTTCGATGAATCCATATTTACAAAAAACCATAGCGTCATAAACATAAGAAAAACCGAAACAGCAAATCCGTCTGTCATATATGCCGACGAAATTATATCAGGCAACAGCATAACCGCAAAAGCAGCTGCTTTTATAAAATATTTGTTTATATCGGGGAATAATTTCAAAGCGATTTTATATGCAATAAAAAACGAAGCAACAAGAAAAACCGAATTTATAAAAAGTGCAACCGAATAAGCCGGACTTCCGCCACCGAAAATAAAAACTATAGGCGCGAGTATAAGAGAATACCCGAATGAAGAATATCCGAATCCCGAAAATGCGGGAAGATTTCCTCTGCCTGAAATTATGTATGCAATTCTCCATAAAGGAACTTCTTCGGGGGAGTGTATGCCGTAAAAATCAGAAGCAAAAAATCTGTAAACCGCAAAAAGAATGATTACAATAAGTTCAGTTGTTAAAATATCAATATAAAATTCCTTGTTGCGTTCTTTTGTGTTCATATACTCCACCACCCTTCATATAGGTTAATACACATTCATTATATCAGAAAATCTCTCTGATTTCAATATATGTTGACTATTTTGAAAAGGTAGGGTATACTCTCATTAGGTAGTATTTTGTCGGAGGTTATCACTATGCCTAGATTTTTTGTTCCAGAAGTTTCGGGTGAATATATTCTTGTAACAGGCGGAGACGCAAGGCATATTTCCTATTCTCTCCGTATGGCAACGGGAGATGATATAACTTTCTGTAACAGCGGAAAGGATTATTTCTGTAAAATAGAAAGCTTTTCCGAAGAGGGAGTTTTGTGTAAAATAATTTCCTCAGAAAACAGCAAATCCGAACCCGATGTTTTTTTAACACTCTATCAGGCACTTCCGAAAGGTGATAAATTCGAAACAATTATCCAGAAATCAATAGAACTCGGCGCGTCGAGAATAGTCCCTGTCATGACCAAAAGATGCGTTTCGCGTCCCGATGATAAATCTTTCGCGAAAAAACTTGTAAGATACAATAAAATTGCCGAAGAAGCCGCAAAACAGAGCGGAAGGGGGATAATTCCCGAAATAACGCCGATTATGGATTTTGATAAAGCGGTAAAAGAAGCGTCAGAAAACGACCTGCCGCTTATCTGTTATGAAAGAGAAGGCGGAAAACGCTTTTCAGAAATTGATTTCAATGATAAAAAAACAGTTTCTCTCATAATCGGAAGCGAAGGCGGATTTGATGCGTCAGAAGCCGAAAAAGCGATAGATAAAGGGATAATTCCCATATGGCTCGGCGAACGTATTTTAAGATGCGAAACCGCACCCGTAGCGGCGATTTCCATAATTATGAATTTAAGTGGAAATATATAATTTTTTTAAAAGTCCCTTGAAATGTCTGTTGCGGTGTGATATAATAACAACATAGTGATATTTACCTTAATGAATTATAGGAGTGATTTTAATATGAAAAACTTTTTAGGACTTGCAATTTTCGGTCTCGTAGCAGCAGGTATCGGCGCAGCAGCAACAATGTTTGCTATCAAAAAGCGTGAAGAACTCGATGCTTACGATGATTTTGATGACGAATTCTGCGATGATTGCGATTGCAACTGCGAAGAATGCGCTGCTTGTGAAGATATCATCATCGATGGTGAAGATCTTTCAGTTGAAGAAGTTCTCGATACTGTTGAAGAAGATATTGAAGAAATCGCTAAGGAAGACGGCGAAGATTTCTAATAAAATCAAAAACAAAGGCTGACAGTTTTGTCAGCCTTTTTTATTTTCTCACCCTTTATTATACTTCGCATAGATTGTAATAAGAGGTGATTTATTATGCCAAAAGTATTTTTAAGTCCTTCCACTCAGGAATGGAATAAATACTATACAAGCGGTAACGAAGAAAGCACAATGAATCTTCTTGCCGATAAAATGGAGCCTTATCTTCGCTCATCGGGAATAGAATTCACAAGAAATGTTCCCGAAAAAAATGTAACGGGAGCGATAACAGACTCCAATTCGCGATACTATGATGTCCATTTAGCATTGCATTCAAACGCAGGCGGGGGAGATTTTGCGGGCAAACTCCGTGGAATAGATAACTATTATTCTCCATACAGCAAACTTTCCAAAGACCTTGCGGTGATTATTTCAAATAATCTTCAGAATATCTATCCTTTACAAGGAAAAGTTCAGGCGTTACCGACAACAACCCTTGCCGAAGTAACAAGAACAAAAGCGGTTGCCGTTCTATCCGAACTCGGTTACCATGATAATCCTTTAGATGAAGCATGGCTCAAAGAAAACCTCGATAGTATAGCTAAAATTCTCGTTCAGTCACTCTGTGATTATTTCGGTATTCCTTTTATTGAACCCGGAACAGTTTACAGTGCAACAGTCGCAACCGACGGTTCGGGGCTTAATTTAAGAGCTTATCCTTCGTTACAGAGCAAGATTCTTCTCAGTATGCCGAATAATTCCGAAATAACAGTCTATGGTCAGTATGGAAACTGGTATGTTGTGAATTATAAAGGGAATATCGGTTATGCATATTCCGATTATGTAGCCTTGAAATAAAGAAAAACCCACTCATAACGAGTGGGTTTTGTATTGATTTTCAGCTTATGCTTCTTCAACGATTTCAGAATCAACAGCATTCTTTCTGATGCTTTCGATTCCGTCCTTACAGCTGCTCTTAGCCTTATAACCTTCACCAACTGCAATGATCTGTCCGTTCTTTGCTTTGAGTCTGAAACGGAATTCGCCTGCTTTGTCTTTATATACTTCAAACTTGGGGTTCTTTTCTGTCTGGTATCCTTCAACAGTCTGATCTTCGAGAGCAGCGATAGGAGCGTTTGTGATTACGCTGTTAACACCGTTCTTGCAAGAATCGAGTGATTCATAAGTTTCACCTGTTGCGATGATTTCGCCGTTGCGTGCTTTAAGATTGAATGTGTATCCACCTGATTTTGTTGTTTTAATTACAAACTTGCCCATTTTAAATATGCCCCTTTCAGTTAACATAATATTGAATTCTGCGACATATTTCGCATATCCACCCAAATTATAACAATTTTTTCTGGTTGTGTCAAGAATTTAACCCTATGATAAAAATAACTTGTGTGGTATTATAATTATTGGGTTAAAATTTTATCACACCCGCCACTTGACAAACCGAAATAAATGTATTATAATATTAAAGTTGCAATATTTCGAGGCGTAGCTCAGTTTGGTAGAGTGCTTGGTTTGGGACCAAGATGCCGCAGGT
>CALGTU010000070.1 GCA_937901465.1 uncultured Clostridia bacterium
GTGAGTTTGTTGATGCCTGGTTAAGACCAGCGATCTGTGAACGCATTTTTTCTGAGATTGCGAGACCAGCAGCGTTATCGCCTGCGCGGTTGATTGAGTAACCTGAAGAAAGTTTTTCAAGGTTCTTAGAAAGGCTTGACTGATTAACTCCTAAAAGTCTTGTTGAGTTCATTGCTGAAAGATTGTGCTGTACTACCATAATGTTACCTCCGTGTAATTTTTATTTAGCCGAGTCCTTTCGGCTTTTCGTTAGGCCCTTGTTTTTGGGCTTCTGTATGTTATATCGGCATGTTTTAAAAAAACTTTAGCGAAAAAATAAAAAAATCTCAAAAAATTTTTGAGATTTTTTATTTTTGCCTATTTTACGCTGTTTTCAGCAGTAATTTTTTTGGATTTTCTTATATCTGTAATGGTTTTTGACGGACAATTTGCTATACATATGCCACATGAAACACATTTTTCATAGTCAATAACGGCTATATTATTCTCTACAGTTATAGCGTTTTTGGGACAGTTTCTTTCACAGAGTCTGCATCCTATGCAACCTGATTTACAGTTTTCACGTGTTTCTTTTCCTGTAAGGTCACAGTTGCAGGCGATGTTGATAACTTCTTTTTTATCCTTTATTATAATAAGGTTATTGGGACATTCGTTTACGCAAAGACCACATCCGACACATTTATCGGGATTTACTCTTGCCAGTCCTTCACATATTATAATAGCATCATGTGGGCAGACGGCTTTACAATCTCCGAGTCCTAAACAACCGAAAGGACATCTTTTACTTCCGCTGTAAAATCTGTTTGAAGCTTTACAGGTTGTTTTTCCACGGAATTCGAAAGTTTCTTCGGATTTTGACAAATCTCCGCTGCATCTTATAAAGGCAACTTTTTTTGATGAAGAGGAAGGAGATGATGTTCTTCCCATGATTTTATCTATCTCTGATACGGCATTTTCTCCTGCTGAAAGGCAAAGATTCGATTTTTCACCGTTTATGATTGCGGCGGCATAATCTTCACAGCCTGCATATCCGCATCCGCCACAGTTTGCACCCGGGAGATTTTCTGTTATTTTTTCAAGCCGTTCATCTGTTTCTACATGAAAGAGCTTTGAGAAAACTGTCAGGAGAATTCCCGATAAAATTCCTATTCCTGCAAAAATCAATGCAGGGACAAATAATTCTTTGAGCATAATAAGGTAAATTCCTTTCAGTTAAATCATACCCGAAAATCCCATAAATCCTATAACCATTATTGCTGCGGCAACAAGTGTTGAGGGGATGCCTTTGAATGCATCGGGAATATCGTTATGTTCTATTCTTCCTCTTACTCCCGAAAAGACGATGAGCGCTATCATAAAACCAAGCCCTGCACCGAGAGAGTTAAGGATTGAATCGACGAATGAAAGACCGTTATCGACATTTATTATACATACACCGAGAACGGCACAGTTTGTTGTTATCAGGGGAAGATAAACGCCTAAAAGCTTATGAAGCTCGGGAGAAATCTTTTTGAGCAGGATTTCTACAAGCTGTACGAAAATTGCGATAATAAGGATAAATCCTACGTTATATAAGTAGTCAATACCCAAAGGAACGAGGACGAAATGATAGAAGGGGTATGTTGCGAGAGTTGAGCATATCATTACGAATATTACCGCGATTCCCATTCCGACTGCGCTTTTGAGCTTCTTTGAAACACCGAGAAAAGGACATATCCCCATAAACTTTGAAAGAACAAAGTTATCGGTTATCATAGCGGTTAAAATAACAGCGAGAAATGCGGGCATTATTTATCCTCTCCTTTCTCTGCTGAGGGGCAACTGTCTTTTGAAGGACAGTTTGCACAACCTACATCTGTTTTTGGTTTTTTGTTTGTAATAACGCCGACTGCGGCTATGATTATTCCGAGTGTGAAGAATCCACCTGCGGGGCGGGCAATGATTGTAACGGGGTTTGTTATGAAAGGAATATCAAGACCGAACCATGAGCCTGCTCCTATTATTTCACGGAAAGTTCCCATAAGGAAAAGAGCGAGGGTAAAACCTAATCCCATTCCTACACCATCAAGAACAGAAGATAAAG
Organism: uncultured Clostridia bacterium; assembly: GCA_937901465.1. GTDB lineage: Bacteria > Bacillota > Clostridia > Oscillospirales > Ruminococcaceae > RGIG4131. The sequence goes on from CALGTU010000070.1 coordinate 2,084, forward strand.
GAGGATTTTTAGATGCAAACATCTCTGCTCTTCCGAGAATTATACAGTTTACTGTTATAAGGTCGAGATAAACGCCTAAAAGTTCACTGACGGGAGGGAGAAATCTTGCTAAAATGAGTTTTACTATTGTTACAAAGCCTGCGATGATTACGATATATGCAGGCAGTCTTACTGACTTTGGAATAAGATTTTTTATAAGGGAGATAAGAAGGTTTGAACAGATAAGGACAAACATTGTTGAAAGTCCCATTCCTATTGAGCCTTTTACCGTTGCTGTTACGGCAAGGGTAGGGCACATTCCGAGAAGGCCTACGAGAGTAGGGTTTTCTTTTATTATTCCCTTTACAAATTCATAGAAATAATCGGGGGAGTTCTGTTTTTTTGTAGCCATTGTTTCCTGTTTAGTTGCCATTGAAAATTTCCCCCTTTCTTTCGTTATAGGTATTCATAGCGATAGTTACCGCATTTATCATTCCTTCAGATGAAAATGTTGCTCCTGAAACGATATCTGCGGGGAAATCGGGAGAATCAACACCGATGAACTGTGAAAGATAGATATCTTCTGTTACTATTGTTCCGACGCCTTCGGTTTCTTTGCAGGAAAGAACCTTTATTGCGGAAATTTCGCCGTTTTTAATTCCGACAAGGACATTAAGACCGTCCTTTGCATAGCCGTTTACAGTTATTTCGAAAGCACAGAATCTCTTTTTCTTATCGACGATAACGGATTTTACTCCTTCTGCTTCGAAATCGGAAAGAAGAACACATCCCGAACTGTCACCAAGCATAGCGTCAAGCTCTGTTCTGACGGAATCTGTTATTATTCCCGTTGTGTCGACATAGGTGAGTTTATAAACACCTACTATTAAAAAACACATTACAAAACATATGATGCAGAGTACAAGAGAGGGTTTTATATATTTTGTGAATTTAGTTTCAGCCATTTTCTTTTACCCCCTTCACTTTTACCATACCGAAAGGCTTTGTTCTTGTAAATCTGTCGATATAGGGAGTTAAAAGATTCATAATGAGGATTGCGAAGGATACGCCTTCGGGATACGCTCCGAAGGTCCTTATGAGGAAGGTTATAAGTCCGCAACCGATACCGAAAATAACTTTTCCTTTTGTTGTTACGGGTGTTGTTACATAATCTGTTGCCATAAAGAAGGCACCGAATAAAAGTCCTCCCGAAAGGATATGATAGAGTGCATCTCCGCCTGAAACGGCTGTGAGAAGAGCGAGTGTTCCTATAAATGTAAGAGGAGCGGCGGGAGAGATTGTTTTTGTTAAAAGAAGGAAGATTCCACCTAAAATAATGGCTATGGCACAGGTTTCACCGATACAGCCGCCTGTTTTGCCGAGAAAAAGGTCGATATAATCAACGGGTGGAGATATTTTTCCTACAAATCCCGATGAACTGCTGTAAGAAACAAGCCATTTTTCAGCAAGGGGAGTGGGTGCTGTTATAAGGTCTGCGGTCTGATACCAGAAGGGTTTTACCCATGTTGACATTTCTTTTGTGAACGAAAGGGTAAGAACGAGTCTTCCGACGATAGCGGGGTTTGCAAAGTTCTGACCTATACCACCGAAAAGCTGTTTTGTTATAACGATTGCTACAAAACATCCGAGAACTGCCATCCACAAGGGGAGTGTTACAGGGAGATTGAGAGCAAGGATTATTCCTGTTACTGCGGCTGAAAAATCAGCTATTGTATTATCTCTTTTCATAATTTTTCTGCAGAAAAATTCAAAGAGAACAGAGCTTGCGACGCAGGTTAAAACGAGTATCAATGCTCTTAACCCGAAAATTACCGTTGCGGCAATGACAGACGGGATAAGAGATATGATGACAAGCGTCATGATTTTAGAGGTTGATGAATTTCCCCTCTGATGTGGTGAGGGGGAAACTATGAGTTTTTCCAAAATATATTCAATCCTTTCGGGGATTTATTTAATCATTTCTTTAGGGGATTTAACGTTGAGAAGTTCCTTTGCGAGACAGTTTGTTTCGGCAAGGGGTCTTTTAGCGGGGCATACATAAGAACAAGCACCGCAGTTCATACAAAGGTTTACACGGAGCTCACGGAGAGCTTCTTTATCCTTTATGTTATATGCCTTTTCAAGCTCTATGGGCATAAGGTTTACGGGGCAGACTTTTATACATTTTCCGCATCTTATACAAGGAGATGAAACGGGGGCTTCATCTGATTTCATAGCCAGAAGGGCATTATGGGTTTTGACTATCGGAGCATCGCAGTCTGACATGCAGATACCCATCATGGGCCCGCCCATAATGAGCTTTTTATAGTTTTCTGCATTTGCATAATCAAGGATATCGCCTATTGTTGTTCCTATCAGAACTTCGATGTTACAAGGCATTCCGACAGCGTCGCCGTCGACTGTGAGTCTTCTTGAAACAAGGGGCATTCCTGTTTTCATATAGCGGTTAAGAAAGCCTACTGTTGAAACATTGATAACGAGTGCGTTTTCTTCGGCTGTTATCTGGTTTTCTTTTATGATTCTTCCTGTTGTTGAGAAAAGGAGCATTTTTTCAGCACCCTGAGGGTATCTTGTCGGTAAAGTTACTACATCGATATTATCATCTTTCGCTGTCATTCTTGTGAAAAGTCTTATGGCAGCGGGTTTGTTTTTTTCGATACAGAGTTTCGCTCTGTTTATATGCATATTTTCGAGAATGAGCTTTATGCCGTCGTAAATATCGGCGGTGTTTTCCATCATCTCGCGGTAATCTGATGTTATATAGGGTTCACATTCCGCTGCGTTGATGATAAGGGTATCGACATGGTTATCATAGCTCAGCTTTACATGAGTAGGGAAACCTGCTCCGCCAAGTCCCACGGCACCGCTTTCACGCACTGCGTTTATGAAATCCTTTGTTGTTTTTATTTCGGGCGGTTTTATGTCTTCATGGGGTGTCTGTTTACCATCGGGTTTTATAACGACCGCTTTACAGAGTTTTCCGCCATGGAGAAGATGATTCTTTATTTCTGTTACTGTTCCCGAGACGCTTGAATGAACGGGTACGGACATGAATGCATCGCTATCGCCGATTTTTTGTCCTAAAAATACTTTATCGCCGACTGAAACAAGCGGAACGCAGGGTTCACCCATTCCCATTCCCATAGGGATAACAACCTTTGCGGGAAGCGGGAATGCTACCGTTGTTTCGGATTCGGTATTTTTGTTGTGTCTTAAATGGATACCGTTAAAGCTTCTGATATTCATAGATTACTCCTCTTTGACCGTTTTTTGCACTGCCTTTTCTGTAAGTGGCATAACGGCTTTTATTGCTGTTCCCGTTATTGTTCCTGTTATTACTGCGGATACGACCAAAACGGGCAGGTAGAATAATGTGTTTATGTTTTTCATAATGACAGACGCCATAATTATCTGACCGATATTATGTGCGAGTGCTGATAAGACGCTTATTAAAATCAGGGAATTTTTTTCTGATTTTAAAAGAATTATTGTTATTGAAAACGCCAGAAGCCCTCCCGAAAATGAAAGGAGCGAGGCGGTTATTCCTTTGGTTATAAGAATGAAAAGTGATTTCAAGAGAGTTATTATAAACCCTTCTTTTTTTCCGACAGAGAGAATTGTAAGCATAACGACGATATTCGCGACGCCTATTCTCACTCCTAAAGGGAGTGGCGCTGAAACAAGAGAATCAACTGCCGAAAGGGAAAAGGTAAGTGCTGATATTATTCCCATAAGGGCGATTTTTTTCGTTTTCAAGATATCACCCCACTATAATATCGGCGGAATTTTTATCATCGGAAATTATTCTTACAGAAACCTTTTTCGGAAGACAGATTATTGTTTCGCCGTTTCTCTTTATCTCTCCCGTTTTAACGCAGATTTTATCGGGGCAGGGAGAAGAAACGACAGAAATTGAATTTTTATTTACAGAGAATGTTATTCCGTTTATGGAAAATTCAGAAGTTTCTGAAAGAGGAACTGTTTTTACAACTTCGCCGTCATAGGAAATTTCGGCATAATTTCCGTTATCACGGAAGTTTATTGCCAGAAAAATTATTGACGGAATGAGAATTAAAAGGATTATTGCAAGGTCTCTTATCGTTATAAATTTCATAGTGAATACCCACTGTTTTGATATGGTGTGAAGTTTATACCTTCTGAAACATAGAGCTTTTTGTTTTCATCGGCAACGACTATTTTATAATCATCGGAAGAAAGGTGTTTTTTGAGGTTTTCTGTTCCGCCGATAAAGATATCTGTTGCTAAAAAATCTGATTTTATTCCACCGTTTTCGCCATAACAGATAACTGTTACAGAAACGATATCGGTTTTTACGGGATAGCCTGTTTTTGTATCTAAAATATGAGAATAGGTTTTGCCTTCGGCTTCGAAAAAGCGTTCGTATCCGCCTGAAGTTGAAACGAAACATTCTTTTGTTTCTATCATTCCGAGAGGGATATTTCCGTCGGGATTCTTGATTTCTATCTTAAAATCTGTTTTATCGGGTTTTTCTCCGAAAAGAAGCGATGAACTTCCGATTGAAACAATGGCATAGTTACAGTTTTTTTTGGAAAGGTTTTTATAGACAAGGTCACAGGCATAGCCTTTTGCTACTGCGCCGAAATCGAGCTTTGTTTCTTTCTCTTTGAAAACAATTCCGTCTTTTACAGAAATTTTTTCATAGCCTATGGTTTTCATCGCTTTTTTTATTTCGTTTTCTGAAGGGACTGTTTTATTGCCTGATGAAATGCCCCACAGAGAAGTAAGTTCCCCAGAGGTTATATCTACATTTTCTCCATAAAGAGAAACGAGAGAAAGGGTTTTTTCTGTGATGTCATATATATATGCGTTATCGGTTTCTTCTATTTCGTTAAATTCCATAAGTTCGCCCGAATACATATCGAGCGAAGAAGAGCAGGAAAGAATTATATCTTCTGTTTCTTTTATGTCGGTATCGGATTTTATGGAACATATGGTATCCATTGAGAAAAATTCAGAAGTTGAAACCTGATTTTTCTGACAACCTGAAAAAATCATAGCGGTTAAAATTATAAGTAGCAAAAATGATTTTTTCATCAAAAAATTCCCCCGAAAAAACGATATACATATTTATAATATCACAACACACCGTTTTAGTCAATAAACGCAGGGACAAAAAAATCCCTGCCGGTTTGAAACGGCAGGGCAAACAAAATAAAGAGGATTTAATTCATGTCGTTACGACAATAATTTATTGATTTATGGAAAAAAATATGGTATAATACTATGTGGTTATTTTTTGATATCGTTGAGCGACTGTATTTTTGATTCGCTGTTTTTGACGAGATTGAGAAGCGATGAGGCATAACTTGGAAATTCTTCTGAAAGAGTTTTTGATGTTATCAAAGGACTTGTATCTTCGTCGGCACAGTCGTTTTCGGCGATGTTTATTCCCTTCGCGGCAGCTGTTGCTATTGATTCTGATATTCCCATAGCGGCAGAAGCACCGTTTGAAGCAAGAATTTCAGGAACTGTGAAGAAAAGCTGGTCGTTTCTGGGATTTGCTATATACGCTACTCTGAACATTCTGTAAATCGCAAGCATTATGAAGTTTGATGTTTCTTTTATGAGTGTCTGGCTTCCTGTTTTCTGAACAAGCGAGAAGAGAATGTTGAGTGAATTGACGATGAGTTTTTTGTTGAAAGAAATCATAACTCCGTCAGTTTTGATATTTCCCTCGGCTTCGGGAATATCGCTATAGGATATCGTCTTTCCCGCAGGGTCGGGTGAACGTCCTAAAAGATAATCGCAGGATACACCATAATAATCGGCGGCTTTTACAAGAAATTCGAGACCGCATTCGCGTATTCCTTTTTCATAATGCGAAAGGAGAGCCTGGGATACTCCGAGGTCGCTTGCGGCGTTTTTCTGACTGATATTTCTTTCTTTACGCAAAAGCGTAATTATTCTCGGAAAATCGGAATTCAAACCTTCGCCCCCCAACGTGTTGAAATTACATTTTGTATTTTATCCGAAAAATATTATTTCGAATTAACGTATTGTAAATTATAGCCTATTCCTTACAGTTTGTAAAGGGAGAAACCTCAAAAAAAGTCGATAAAAGTTTTATTCGAGTTTTGGCTATTTTGCTTGATTTTTTCAACATTTGAATGTTGAAATCAATATGTGGCTGAGGGGAACACAAGATGTTGTGGAGCTACGGGAAAATAAGGGCTTAGGGAGAAAAAGTTTTCAAGAAAGTGAAATTTTACAGAAAATGTCAATTTTTTATACTTTTTGTATAATTTTATATAAAAATAACTGAAAGGAAATGCAGTATGAAAAATTACAGATTAGTTGTTATAAGACACGGGCATACTGAAGGTAATGAAACCGCGAGATATATAGGAAAAACGGACATTCCGCTTTCTAAGAACGGGATTTCTGAAATCGAAAATATAGCAAAGGAATTTGAATATCCTTATGTTGAAAAGGTTTATTCAAGTCCGACACTTCGCTGTATACAGACGGCTAGAATACTTTTTCCCGATACGGAGCTTGTTACTCTTGATGGAATGAGAGAGCTTGATTTCGGTAAATTTGAAAACAAATCGGTTGAAGAACTCATTGATCTTCCCGAATACAAGGAATGGCTTAAGGGCGGGCTTGACAATGATGCTCACGGTGGAGAAACAATAAGAGAAATGATAGGCAGAACTGTTGCTGCTATAAACGATATTTTAGAAGATATGATGTCGATGGAAATATACGACGCGGCGGTTGTTACACACTCAGGAATCATAATGAATATGCTTTCATGTTTCGGACTTCCGAGAATGGAGCCTATGAAGTTTGCCTGTGATGTCGGAGAGGGATATGTTATTGCATTCAACCTTCAGATGTGGCAGACGGGCGGAGTTTTTGAGATAATGGGAAAGGTTCCTGTTCCTAAAGATTCGGAAGAGGAATTCTCTGAAAACGAAGAAGATTAAGTGATAGAAAAAATAATTGAAAGGAGGTAAATTCCATAAAAATTTCTGAAATAAAAAAATCGGCTTTAAGGAGAATGAACGATTGCTTTCCGCAGGTTCTCATGGTTATGGTGATAACGCTTACCGCGCATCTGATTTTTGCTCTTGCGGAGTTTGCATTGTTGAATTTTCTTGATATGAAAGGGAAAGAAATTTTCTCTGAAATGCCATCGGAAACTACAGTTATTCTTATAACAAGCATTATAAGAACATTTGCTGAATTTGTGGTTTTATCTCCGATAACCGTCGGAACGGCATGGTGGTTACTACATTGTGTGAGAGGCGAAAATACAAATGTAGGGTTTATCCTGATTTGTTTTTCGAATATGAAAATATATTTCCGTTCGGTTATTCTCAGAATGCTTGTATGGACGATAAAACTGCTTATTGCAATACCGCTTGTTCTCTGCGCTTATATAGAATATGCACTTATAACAGCTTTTGCAGATGAGAGCTATCGTGGCGGAACATATATCGCACTTATCATATGCTGTACGCTGATATTCATATGTATCGGACTTATATATATATGGGTTGTTACGGATTTTTCACTTGTGAATTTTATCTTTACGATGAATCCTGATGACAAGATGATAAACATAATAAAGAAATCGATAAACGCTATGAAACGTCAGAAAACGAAGCTGATAAAACTTGTTTGTTCGTTTCTGGGTTGGATTTTCACTATTCCGTTTGTGTTTCCGTTATTCTTTGCGGTACCTTATGCGTCGCTGAGTTATGCGACTGTAATAGACGAAATCATAGAAAAGGAAATAAGAAAAAATACAGACGATATGTTCAATAAAAAAACAATAGCGAGAAAGTAATTTTACGGAGGTTGGAAAAATGGATATCAACAAGACTCTTGCGACGGAATTCAAACTTCGACAGGAACAGATTGATAATACTGTTTCGCTTATCGACGACGGAAAGACAATTCCGTTTATCGCACGATACAGAAAGGAAATGACAGGTTCTTTAGATGATCAGATTTTAAGACAGATTTTCGACAGACTGACATATCTTCGTAATCTTGAAAAGAGAAAGGAAGAAGTTGTTTCTTCAATTACAGAGCAGGAAAAAATGACAGACGAAATTGCTGCGGCTATTGAAAAGGCTGTTACTCTTGTTGAAGTTGAAGATATCTATCGTCCTTTCAAGCCAAAGAGAAAGACAAGAGCGTCTGTTGCGAGAGAAAGAGGTCTTGAACCCCTTTCTGTTTACATAATGCTTCAGAATACAAATGCCGAACCTGAAAAGGAAGCGGAAAAATTTGTTGACGCTGAAAAGGAAATCCCTGATGTTGCGGCTGCTTTACAGGGTGCTATGGACATTATCGCCGAAGATATTTCTGATGATGCGGCTTTAAGAAAAACTCTTCGTGAACTTTATTTCAGAAAGGGAACAATTTCTTCAAAAGCGGCTGATGAAGAGGCGGAAAGTGTTTATACAAACTATTATGATTATTCAGAACCTGTAAACAAGATTGCGGGACACAGAGTTCTTGCTCTTGACAGAGGCGAAAAGGAAGATTTTCTTAAGGTTTCTGTTGCTGTTGCGGGAGATGAAGCAGAAAAGGTTGTATGCGACAAATATGTCAAGAATCAGAGCGTTGCGGCAGGATATGTAAAGCTTGCGGCGGAAGATGGTTTTAAAAGACTTATTGCTCCTTCGATAGAAAGAGAAATCAGAGCGGAACTTACTGCTAATGCGGCGGAACAGGCGATAAAGGTGTTTTCATCGAATTTAAGACAGCTTCTTATGCAACCGCCCGTTAAGGACTCGGTTACATTGGGTCTTGACCCAGGATACAGAACGGGTTGTAAGCTTGCGGTTGTTGACGGAACGGGAAAGGTTCTTGATACGGGAGTTGTTTACATAACAACGGGTGAAAAGAACAAGATAGAACAGGGTAAGGTTATTGTAAGAAAGCTTATTGAAAAATACGGTGTTACTGTTGTTTCGATAGGAAACGGAACTGCATCGAGAGAATCGGAAAGCTTTATAGCATCGCTTTTAAAGGAAATTCCCGCAAAGGTTTCTTATATGGTAGTTTCTGAAGCGGGCGCTTCGGTTTATTCGGCATCTAAACTTGCGGCGGAAGAATTCCCCGAATACGATGTTTCGCTTCGTAGTGCGGTTTCTATCGCAAGAAGACTTCAGGATCCCTTGGCTGAACTTGTTAAAATCGACCCAAAGGCGATAGGCGTTGGTCAGTATCAGCACGATATGCCGAAAGCGAGAATGGACGAAGCACTTTCGGGCGTTGTTGAAGATTGTGTAAACGGAGTTGGTGTTGACCTTAACACAGCATCACATTCTCTTCTTTCACACATAGCTGGTATCAATTCATCTGTTGCGAAGAATATCGTTGCATACAGAGAAGAAAACGGAAGTTTTACTGACAGAAAAGAACTTCTTAAGGTTGCTAAACTCGGTAAAAAGGCTTATGAACAGTGTGCGGGATTTTTAAGAATTTCGGGCGGTAAAAATCCGCTTGACAACACTGCTGTTCACCCTGAAAGCTATGACGCCGCAAAGAAGCTTTTGGACGAATGTGGATTCAAGCTTGCTGATATAAAGGCGGGTGCGGATAAGATAGCTGACAAGGCGGAAGAAATCGGATACAACAGACTTTCTGACGATACGGGAGTCGGTATTCCTACACTCAAAGACATTGTAAAGGAACTTCAGAAACCGGGACGTGACCCGCGTGATGAACTTCCTGCACCACTTCTTCGCAGTGG
>CALGTU010000071.1 GCA_937901465.1 uncultured Clostridia bacterium
GAAATTGTGTCTGATGAAGAAACCGTTGGAACAACAGAACAAGTTGAAAATTCTGAAGAGCCTGTTATAACCGAAGATTCTGATAAAGAATAGTAAACCTTGTATGCGGAGGGCAAAATGAACGATAACGAAAGTATTTTTTCATGGGAGGATATTGTCCCTGACGACGAGAAAATTCTCTGGAAGGGAACTCCGTTTGTTAAAACCGGTATACTTTCCGATAAAAGCGTAAACCTCCTTTTCGGAGCGTTTCTGGTGTTTTTCTTCACAATTATCGGCGTAGCTTCGCATATATCGGGCGTCGGAAGAACGATGGTAGGATTATCTGCCTTTGCCGTTATATTCGGACTTTATGTCATTGCAAGATCTATATATGACATAGCAGTGGGAAAATCCAAAATCTATGCCGCAACCGATAAACGTGTCATTTGCTATGATCTTCGTAACGGTAATGTTACAGATGTTTCATATGATAGTTTCAATAAGATTTATACAAAGGTCAAAAAAGATAATTCAGGTTCTTTAAGACTTGTTTTTCAGAAAGACGCTATGGTAACTTCAAACTATACCGAATGTCTTAATATAGAAGGAATATGTGAACCTGAAAAAGCCGCAGATATCATAAAAAAAGCAAAACTCGAATTTGTTTCCGAAAAAGATGATAACGATAACGAACTTGTTGTAAACGAATTTGAAACCGATAGTGATTATGACGAACTTATAGGAGAGGCCAAGAAATTTTTAGGAGACGATGTTCTCTGGTGCGGAATGGCAAACACCGGAAAAATTTCAGTTTACAGAATTATTGTAGGGATTCTCTTCTTCTGTATAACTACTCTTGCGATACTTGTGTTTATAAAACACCTTGTCGCTGCTTATATGAATACAGGTTCTATTTCTGTTTACCTTTCACTTGTTTTCATTATTCCTGTAGGTATTACAATGCTTATCATCGCGCTTGACCCTATCATAGATATAGTGCGTAGAAAAAAGCTTATGAAAACACTATATATAGTTACCGATAAAAAAATAGTGAGCTATCATTATGAAAAAACCATCATCCACGAAATCTCTCAGAAATCGAGAGTGAGAATAAGCGGAAACAATATTGAGGTAAGTGGCGGAAGTCGAAAAATCAAATTTGTAAATATCGGAACGCCCGAAAATGTATATGAAATCATAAGAACGCAGATAATAAAGAGCTTTCCTGATTTCTGATGAAAATTAAATTGTGAACAAATTGTTACAAATTTTAAAAACCTGTTGACATATACAAGATATTGTGCAATAATAATAACAATCGCACAAAATGTGTGAAACTTTTATTATCAATAAACTAAAAAGTGTTATGAAAGAGGTTATTATTATGGCAGTCGGAAGTTTTGAATTTGTTAGTTATGATGTTATTTCACAGACATTAAGAGTTAAGTTTGATGAAACAGTAAGAGATTATTACAACGTTCCATCTTACATTTACAGTGGTCTTATGCTCAATAATCATAAGAAGGATTTCTTCAATGAAACTATTGCTAACGCATTCGAAAGCAGAACAGTTGCTTAATAAAATCCTGTAAATATACAGTGAAAAGTCGTCGTGAAGGATTTTCGGCGGCTTTTCTTTACCACAATATCTTGTGGTTTACAGAAAAATTCAGAAAACACAACATATAGTATATAAACAGTCCTTGTTTTCAAGGGCTGTTTTTTTATTTTATGCCGACAACTTATGACAAATTACTTAAAGCGTATGTTATAGAATATAGAAAAGGGGTGTTTTAAATGTCAATAGAAATAAGAATGAACGAAGAAAATCTTCTTGCAAAAATATCAGGAGAACTTGATCATCATTCAGCGGCAACTATGAGAACAGAACTTGATGATAAAATCAGAAATTTAAATCCCAATAAACTTCTTCTTGATTTTTCTGATGTAAGCTTTATGGATAGTTCCGGCATAGGCTTTATTATGGGAAGATATAAACTTATGAAAGAAAACGGCGGAAAGGTTGAGGTTGTGAATACACCGAGAGGGATAAACAAGGTTTTAAGGATATCGGGACTCGATAAAATCATAACAATAGGGAGATGTAAGAATGAAGATAATTAACGAAATGAAAATTTCTTTTCCTTCAAGGTCAGTAAACGAGAGCTTTTCAAGATCAGCGGTAGCGTCTTTTGCAATTCTTCTTGATCCGAGAATGGACGAGCTTTCTGATATAAGAACAGCAGTTTCAGAGGCAGTAACAAACTGCATAGTGCACGCTTATGGCGATACTGTCGGAATAATAGAAATAACAGCAAGGATTTTAGAAGGCAATATATTTTATATCAGAATAAAGGATAAAGGATGCGGAATTCCCGATATCGAAAAAGCTCTTGAACCTATGTTTACAACCGCACCTGAAGAAGAAAGGGCAGGGCTAGGATTTGCCGTTATGGAAAGCTTTATGGATAAACTTACGGTCAGAAGTAAAGTGGGTGTCGGAACAACAGTTACAATGCAGAAGAAAATATCAAGGCGGTAATACATATTTTTAAAAAGGAGGCAGAATTTTGGATACTGCTAACGCCGCTTTCATAGAACAGAATTTAGGACTTGTCCACCTTTGTGCAAACCGTTTTCGTGGAAAAGGAATAGAATATGAAGATATGTATTCTGCGGGTTGTATAGGACTTTTAAAAGCCGCAAAAGCTTTTGATGAATCAAGGGGAGTAAGGTTTTCAACCTATGCAGTTCCCGTTATTTTGGGCGAAATAAAGCGTCTTTTCAGAGATGGCGGAACGATAAAGGTGAGCCGTAGTTTAAAGGAACTTTCACTGAAAACCGTAAGGCTCCGCGAAAAGATAATCAAAGAAACAGGCAGGGAACCTACAGTTTCAGAACTTGCCGAAAACCTTTCAACAACTCCCGAAATGATTTCAGAAGCACTCTGTGTCAGTACACCGCCTGTTTCTCTTACAGCAGTTTATGATGAAAATCGTTCTGAAGTTGATATTCCTGTCCCTTCTCCTGATGAGGAAATAGGCGATTCAATCTCACTTTCTCAGGTTATGAGCGAGCTTCCGTCAGAGGACAGAAAGCTTATCTATATGCGCTATTTTGAAAATAAAACTCAGTCAGATACAGCAAAAACTCTAGGAATGACTCAGGTTCAGGTGTCTAGAAAAGAGAAAAAGTTGCTCGGTCATATGCGAGAAGTTCTCCTGAGATAGCCTTTTTATAAAATTTAAGCTCTAAAATTTGTATGATATTACATCAAATAATCTATTGTAATTTTTATATAAATATGTTATACTTATCAAAAGATTATTGTTTAAGTTTAACATAAAGGGGGCTTTCGTTTTATGGAATCAAAAATTCTCCTCGAAAGTGGAACAAACGAACTCGAACTTCTTGAATTTATGGTGGGTTCAAATTCGTTTGGTATAAATATCGCAAAGGTAAACGAAGTTATGTTCTATCACGAACTTACTCCGATACCGGAATCTGCGCCCGAAGTTGAAGGTGTTTTCATTCCCAGAGATAAGCTTATTTCTGTTGTTGACCTTCATAAAGTAGTAAAAGCACCTATGCCTGAAGGCAGTCAGGGAATGTTCATTATATGCCAGTTCAACCGTATGGATATCGGTTTCCATGTTTCAAGCGTAAAGGGTATTCAGCGAATTTCATGGAGTGATATTTCAAAACCACCCAGTGTTGTAACGGGCGATGGTATGTCATTGGCATCAGGTATGGCAACGGGTATCGCTAAGGTAAACGGAAGAATCATTGTTATTCTTGACTTTGAAAAGATAGTAGCAGACCTTCATCATGGCGCTGCTCTTGATTCAGAGGGAATTGACCTTATAGAAGGACCAAGCCTTGCAGACAGTACAAAATGCATCGTTGTTGCAGATGACTCACCACTTCTCAACCGTCTTATCGTTGATGCACTAAAAGATAAAGGATTTACAAATATCCATTCATTCGGTGATGGTGAAGAGGCATGGGAATTTGTCAGTCAGTATAAGGACTGTGACGATATCCTTTCACATATTGCTTGCGTTGTCAGTGATATTGAAATGCCTAAGATGGACGGACATCATCTTACAAAACTCATTAAAGATGACAGGACTCTTCGTCATATTCCCGTTATGCTTTTCTCATCTCTTATTAACGACCAGATGAGACTTAAAGGCGAATCTGTTGGTGCTAACGCACAGTACTCAAAACCTCAGATCAAGGAACTTATAAAGAACCTTATCGAACTTATTAAAGATTAAACAAAAACCCTGAGAGGATTTCCTCTCAGGGTTTAATTATTTTCTGTTTCCGTTTTCATCAAATGTCTTTTTAAGGGCATTTTCAACAGGTATCGGACTGCATAAAAGCACAATTATCTGTATTGTGTTTATAACTATGCAAAGGGTACTTAAAACATCTTCTGTACTCTTATAATAGGGGATTTGTATAAGTATGGTTATGGGAATCATTATAAGACCTATTTTTATCCATAACTTACCACAATATTCATTTGCGAATTTCCAGGTATCTTCGTTTTTCATCGCACGTTTTGTTCTGTAACCTACTGCACTATTGATTTTTTTGGGATAATACTTTTTCAAAAACCATCCGCAAAGTATAAATATAAACGGCAGGATAATGTTACAGATGAAGAAAGTCCACCATACTCCCATAGAAACACTCCTTAATGTATTTTAGTCGTTGTTTTTTGCAACCGTCTTAACGATGAGGATAAATACAGGATAAAGAACGCCTGCAACGGGCCATACAATCCATGTATAATCCCATAAGTTTGTTATAAAACTTATAGCAAGATAAATAGCTGTTGCAATAAGCCAGTATGCAGTTGCTATTCCACCGAATTTTCTTCTGTTGCTTTTTCTTTCCTTGCTGTAATCGCCTTCTTCAAGAAGCGAATCATAAGCCGACATAACATGATTTACCTGAATCATAAGGAAAACCCCTACTGCTACCATAAAGAGAAGAAGACCAACCATTGAACATACAACAACTGCGTTTTCAGTGAGTATTGCTGAAACAACAAGGGGAATAACCGCAATAATGCAAAGCATAATGCCTATTGTGTTGAATATTGTGTATTTCGGAGTAAATTTTTCCTTAGCTTCTTTCATGATTCCCGAAACACCATAAGCGGTTTCGATTTTTTCTTTTTCAAGGAATTCAAATTTTTCTGATTTTCCACTGTTTATTATAAAAATAGGAATGGCTGTGAATACAAGTGCCAGAAGAACACCGATTCCGATAGCCGCAGCGGCATTTTCACTTATCATAAAATTTTCCATTTCAGAAACCGCCGCGAGAACAATAAGAGTTATAGGCGAGATTATGCAGAGAAAAGTTGCTATACCTATGGGTAAAGCGGTTTTCTTTCTGTAAGCGATAAGTTCGTTTGCTTCTTCAACAGAAACTTTTCTGACAGGTGTGTTATCATCATCATATTCAACAACATCAGAAAAAGTTGGTTCTTCGTCTTCGATTTCATCTTTTATAAGATAGTCTGTTGTAACACCGAAGATATTGCTGAGTTTCAAGATTTTGTCCATATCAGGAACAGCCTGTGCACTTTCGTATTTAGATACAGATTGTCTGCTTACACCTAACTGATTGGCAAGTTCTTCCTGTGACCATCCATTCTTTTTTCTTAAGTTTATTATTTTGTCTGCAAGTATCATAAATACTTCTCCTTTCGTCAAAAGCCTTGTTGCTTTCCATGAGTAAATTATACCTGATTTTATCGGTTGCAGTCTACCAACATGGCTTGGAAATTTGTCAACCGACGGTTGCATTTCCCGATTTTTCGGTATTTTTCAGTTTACTCTGAAGTGTAAGGTTCAACTTTGTGGAAAATTTTTATATCAACAAGAGCATCGATGAAAGTTCCGTTTTCGATGTATTCTTCCGAGAAGATTTTGCCATCTTCTCGTATGAGATTCAGGAGCGAACTCTTATCATAAGGAATAAGAAGTTTTACTCTTCTTGCAGTTTCGGGAAGATTTTTTGCGATACAAGAAAGCAGGTTATCAAAACCTTCTCTGTTCTTTGCTGAAATCTTTACCGTTGTATCATTTTCTTTTATGCATTCGGGTTCAGAAAGACAATCACACTTATTGAGAACATCAATAACGGGTATTCCGTCACAACCGAGTTCTGAAAGAAGTTCTTTTGTAACCTTTGCCTGTTCTGCTGCGTCATCCGAACTTATATCAGATATATGAAGAATGATATCTGCGTTAGCAGCTTCTTCAAGTGTGCTTTTAAAAGCTTCTACAAGATGATGAGGAAGTCTGCTTATAAGTCCGACAGTATCGACTAAAAGAACAGACCTTCCGTCAGGAAGCTCAATAGAACGGGATGTTATGTCAAGAGTTGCAAAAAGTTTGTTTTCGGCGATTACTCCAGCATCGGTAAGAGCGTTTAAAAGGGTTGATTTACCAACATTTGTATATCCTACGATAGCAGCAGTTAAAACGCCGTCTTTTTTTCTTCTTTTTCTATGAAGTTCTCTGCGTTTTTCGAGTTCTTTGAGTTCGTCTTCAAGAAATTCTATTCTTCGTCTTATATGACGCTTGTCTGTTTCAAGTTTTGTTTCTCCGGGGCCTCTTGTGCCTACTCCGCCACCGAGTCTTGACATTTCAATTCCTCTTCCCGCAAGCCTTGGAAGACGATATCTCTGCTGAGCAAGCTCAACCTGAATTCTTCCTTCTTTCGAAAGGGCTCTTTGTGCAAAAATATCGAGAATAAGCGTTGTTCTGTCAATAACTCTTATGTCAAGAATATTTTCTATGTTTCTTGTCTGATTTGCAGTAAGTTCGTGGTCAAATATCGCGAGATTTATTCCGGTTTCTTCGATAAGCGGGAGAACTTCATTGAGTTTTCCGTCACCGATACAAGTTGCTGTATCGATAGCAGGGCGTTTCTGTGTCAGTACTGCTTCAACTTCAACTCCTGCTGTTTTTGAAAGTTCTTTTAGTTCTTCAAGAGAGCGTTCGTTGTCGAAATCGTTTGTATCAACAGAAACGAGAAGCGCTTTTGTTATCTGAGTGGTGTTTTCAGTCATATCTATAAATCCTTTCGGCTTGTTTACATAAGGTAAATATACTTTATTTTATTGTTAAAGTCAATAGATTTAAGTGCTGTTTTTTATGTAATATGCAAGAAGGGCATTTTATTAAAAACGGTTGAAAAAGCCTTGAAAATATAGTATAATAAAGGTTAGTAAATTTTCGGGAGGTTATTTATTATGGCATATATGGTTCGACAGTCTATTATGGATGCTAACCAGAAAGTTCTCGGATATGAAATGCGTTATTGTGATGACAATCTTAACGCAACAGATGATGAAAATGCCGCTGCTAACGCAGTTTCAAATATGCTCACACAGGTAGGAAACGATAGTCTTACAGGCAATAAACCCGTTTTCCTTAACTTCACATGGAATCTTCTTGAAAGAAAGGTTCCTGAAATGTTCTCGCCTGATAAACTCATTATGGTCGTTGAAGATTCTATTCTTATCGATCCAAAATCAAACGATACAATAATAGAATACCGCAAAAACGGCTATAAAATCGCTATAACCGATTTCCAGTTCTTCCCCAGATATTTCGGTATTCTCGATAGCGTTGATTACATCAGACTCTGCTTCAGCTATGGTGATACATCAACTTTCTCAAGTATCATCCAGATAGCGAAGGCATTCAACAAAAAAATCATCGCTTACGGTATTGAAACAAAGGAAGCTTATGACGAAGCAGCAGAACTCGGATGCGATTATTTTGAAGGTTCATTTGTTGCCGAAAAACTTCCTACAACTATCAAAAAGACAGACTTCTTGCAGGGCAACTTCTTTCTTCTCATGGTTGCTGTTACAAAGCCTGAAATTGATTATGATGAAGTATCAGAAATCATTTCACGAGATGTAACTCTTACATTCGCGCTTCTCAAGCTTGTAAATTCAGCATGGTTTGCTTTAAGAAACAAAGCGTCAACAGTAAAACAGGCTCTCGTTGTTCTCGGTATAAGCCAGCTCAAGCAGTGGATTTACCTCCTCAGCTTCAGACAGAGCGATGGCTCAATGCCTGATGAACTTATAAAGCTCTCGTTCCTCAGAGCGAATTTTGCTGAACAACTTTCAAAATATGCCAAGGATCTTCCTATTGACTCAACAGAAGCTTATCTTCTCGGAATGTTCTCAACTCTCGGAAAACTCACACAGATTCCCCTTGAAGATGCTCTCCGTGAACTTCCTATTTCAGAGCATATAAAAACTGCTCTCATTTCAAGAGAGGGAAGATGCGGTCTTCTTTATGATGTTATCCTCTGCTATGAAAAGGCAAGCTGGAATGCTATGGCAGAAGCTGCTGAAAAACTTGAAATTCCTACCGATAAGATAGCACAGATTTACTTCGAATGTGTTGAAAAGGTAAACGACATTTGGACAGGAATTATGACAACATAATCTATATAGCACCGAGCGGATTTTCCCTCGGTGCTATTGTTGTAATACCCATATTTTTTAACTTCATTTTTGGTATAGTGTATAAAATTCACAATTATGCAAAAAAGGGATTAATAGGTCAAAAAACTCTTGAAATGAGTTTTTGTTTGTGATATACTTTATAAGGTATAAATTTACGGAGGTGAACAGAATGTCAAGACTTCTCGAATCAGGGGAAAATTATCTCGAAACAATCCTTGTTCTTCGTGAAAAAGGTATTTCTGTTCGTTCTATCGATATCGCCAATGAAATGGGATTTTCAAAGCCAAGCGTAAGCAGAGCTGTTAAAAATCTCAAGGATGGCGGTTTTATTTCTGTTGATGGTAATGGTTTTATTTCTCTTACAGATATCGGTGAAGAAACAGCCCGTAAAATTTATGAACGTCACGAAATTATTTCTGCGTGGCTTATTGATATTGGTGTTGATGAAAAAACTGCTCTCGAAGACGCTTGTCGTATTGAACACGATATAAGTGTTGTTACTTTTGAAAAATTAAAGCAGCATATATTAAGTCTTAAAAATCCGGAATAAGCGGCATTGTTGTCGCTTTTTTCGGGTTTTTTTAAAAATGTTTCAAAATACTATTTTCTTTTATGTCGAAATGTGATATAATAGAAAAGATAAAATGATTTTTTAACAAAGTTAAAAAGGGGAAAACCCCATAAAGATATATTTTCTGTAAGGAGTGTTTTTAAATGGAGAACAAAAAGAAAAAGGTCCTTATAATCGGTTCAGGTCCTATCATTATCGGACAGGCATGTGAATTTGACTATTCAGGAACACAGGCTTGTAAGGCGCTCAGAAAACTCGGATATGAAATTGTCCTTGTTAACTCTAACCCTGCAACAATCATGACAGACCCTGAAACTGCCGATGTTACATATATCGAACCTCTCAACGCAGCTCGTCTCGAAGAAATCATTGCAAAAGAACGCCCTGATTGCCTTCTTCCTAACCTTGGCGGACAGTCGGGTCTTAACCTCTGTTCAGAACTCGCACAGCTCGGAGTTCTCGAAAAATACAATGTAGAAGTTATCGGCGTTCAGGTTGACGCAATCGAACGTGGTGAAGACAGAATAGAATTCAAGAAGACTATGGATAGTCTCGGAATAGAAATGGCAAGAAGTGAAGTTGCATATACAGTTGACGAAGCACTTGCTATCGCTGATAAACTCGGTTATCCCGTAGTTCTTCGTCCTGCATATACAATGGGTGGAACAGGCGGCGGTATTGTTTATAATATCGAAGAACTCAAATCAGTATGTGCAAGAGGACTTCAGGCTTCTCTCGTAGGACAGGTTCTCGTTGAAGAATGTATTCTCGGTTGGGAAGAACTTGAACTCGAAGTAGTAAGAGACCGTGAAGGCAATATGATAACAGTCTGCTACATCGAAAACATCGACCCCCTCGGCGTTCATACAGGAGACAGCTTCTGTTCAGCTCCTATGATTACAATTTCAGAAGATGTTCAGAAGGAACTTCAGCGTCAGGCTTATAAGATTGTTGATGCTATCGAAGTAATCGGCGGAACAAACGTTCAGTTTGCAAGAAACCCCGAAGACGGAAGAATTGCTGTAATCGAAATCAACCCCAGAACATCCCGTTCATCAGCACTCGCATCAAAGGCAACAGGTTTCCCCATAGCACTTGTTTCAGCTATGCTCGCAACAGGTCTTACTCTTAAGGATATCCCTTGCGGAAAATACGGAACACTTGATAAATATCGTCCCGATGGCGATTATATCGTTATCAAGTTTGCTCGTTGGGCATTTGAAAAGTTCAAGAAGGCAGAAGATAAACTCGGTACACAGATGAGAGCCGTAGGCGAAGTTATGAGTATCGGTAAAACATATAAGGAAGCTTTCCAGAAGGCTATCAGAAGTCTCGAAAAGGGAAGATACGGCCTTGGTTTTGCCGAAAATTACAACAAGAAAACTAAAGAAGAACTCATCAAGATGCTCCACACTCCTACATCAGAACGTCAGTTTGTTATGTATGAAGCACTCAGAAAGGGCGCAACTGTTGATGAACTCTTTGAACTTACAAAAATCAAGAAATACTTTATCAATCAGATGAAGGAACTTGTTGATGAAGAAAACGCACTTATGCAGAATAAGGGTGCCGTTCCCGCTAAGGAAGTTCTCTTACAGGCAAAGAAAGATGGCTTCTCAGATAAATACCTCTCACAGATTCTTGAAATTCCTGAATCAGATATCCGCGAAAAGAGAATTGAATATGGTATAACAGAAGCGTGGGAAGGTGTTCATGTAAGCGGAACAGAAAACTCAGCATACTACTATTCTTCATACAATATTGAAGAAGATAAGAGCCCTGTATCTGAAGGCAAGCCTAAGGTTATGATTTTAGGTTCAGGTCCTAACAGAATAGGCCAGGGTATTGAATTCGACTATTGCTGTGTTCATGCTGCGAACGCTCTTCGTGAACTCGGATTTGAAACAATTATGATTAACTGTAACCCAGAAACAGTTTCAACCGACTATGACACATCAGACAAGCTCTATTTCGAACCTCTCACACTTGAAGATGTTCTCGCAATTCACGATAAAGAAAAGCCCGTAGGCGTTATCGCACAGTTTGGTGGACAGACTCCTCTCAATCTTGCGGCCGACCTTAAAAAAGTAGGTGTCAATATTCTCGGAACAACTCCCGAAACTATTGACTTTGCCGAAGACAGAGACCTTTTCCGTGCTATGATGGAAAAACTTGAAATTCCTATGCCTGAGTCGGGTATGGCTGTAACAGTTGAAGACGCTATCGAAATCGCAAACAGAATAGGATATCCCGTAATGGTTCGTCCTTCTTATGTTCTCGGCGGACGCGGAATGGAAGTTGTTCATGATGAAGAAGGCCTCAGAATTTATATGAAGGCCGCAGTGGGTGTTACTCCTGACAGACCTATCCTCGTTGACCGTTTCCTCAGCAATGCAACAGAATGTGAAGCAGACGCGATAAGCGACGGTGAAAATGTATTTGTTCCCGCAGTTATGGAACATATCGAACTTGCAGGTATCCATTCAGGCGACTCTGCTTGCATCCTTCCTTCGCTCAATATCTCACCCAAGAATGTTGAAACAATCAAGGAATATACAAAGAAGATCGCAAAGGAAATGGATGTACGCGGTCTTATGAATATGCAGTATGCTATCGAAGGAGATAAGGTTTATGTTCTCGAAGCCAACCCTCGTGCATCAAGAACAGTTCCTCTTGTTTCTAAGGTATGTAACATAAAGATGGTCAAGATTGCAACAGAAATCATCACAGCTCCTCTTACAGGAAATGCATCACCCGTTCCTGCCCTCAAGGAAAGAAAATTCAACCATTATGGTGTCAAGGAAGCTGTATTCCCATTCAATATGTTTACAGAAGTTGACCCGCTTTTAGGACCTGAAATGCGTTCAACAGGTGAAGTTCTCGGAATGTCAGATAACTTTGGCGAAGCATACTTCAAGGCACAGGAAGCTACCCAGACAAAGATTGCCCTTTCGGGAACAGTTCTTATCAGTGTCAACAACAGCGATAAGCCTGAGGTTGTTGAAGTTGCGAAGGGCTTTGAGGAATGTGGATTTAAAATTATCGCAACAGGCGGAACACATAAGCTCATTACAGAAAACGGCATAAAGGCTGAAAAGATAGCAAAACTTCAGGAAGGCAGACCCAATATCCTTGATGCTATAACAAACGGTGAAATTGATATCATCATCAATACTCCCGATGACAAACAGGGTAATGAAGATGACAGCTACATCAGAAAGAACGCAGTACGCAAGCGTGTATTCTATGTAACAACAATGGCTGCCGCAAAGGCAACTGTTGAAGGTATCAAGGCTATAAAGAATGGTGGCGGAAAGGGAGTTAAGTCTCTCCAGCAGTTCCATAGCGAAATCGAATAATAAAATAATAAAACCGCTTATGAAAATAATCATAAGCGGTTTTTGTTATAAAGATACCCCGTAAAAAATACGGGGTATCTGGTTTTATTAAAGACCGAGTTTACCTAAAAGTCCGCCGACTTTATCCTTAACGTCATCGACAGCAACATTAGCCTTAACGCCTTCGATGATTTTTTCAATCTGATCATTAGGAAGGTCAACGCCGATAACCTTTTCAACAGCTGTTATAGGATCAGCCTGAAAATCAGATGCGAAGTTCTTGTCATTCTTGATTTTTTCAACGATTTCTGCGATTTTTGCTTTGATATCCATAAAATTACCTCTTTCATATCTTTATTGCCGACAAAGGCTATAAAAATATTATATCACCCTTTGAATAAAAATGCAATAAAAAGGATTTTATATTAAAATGTTTCTCAGTATGTAATATGCCAGAAGAACGACCGAAAAAACTATCCAGAATGGAGCTTTTCTCGGAATAATTTTAACTTTTTTTCCGAAAAATGAGTATATGAAAAATTCTATATATAACATTATCAATAGCAATAGAATAATTGGTATTGCAGGGTTGAATTTTACAGCAGAAATTATATCTCCTCTTAGTATTGAAAGAACGCTTCTTGTATTTCCGCAAGCAAAACATTGTATTCCTGTCAAAAGATAAAATGCACAGAATTTGGGCAAAAGCGATAGAAAAAAATCTATATTTGTCTTAAGAACAATAAACCCGATGACAAAAAATACGGGAAGAATTATACTGATTATTTTTTCTTTTTTTCTTTCCAAAATGCTCTCACCATCCTTCTGTATGCAGTAATATTTTATCATAAAAATAATTCCGTTTCAATAAACTGTTGACAATGAACACAAAATAATATAAAATATATATAGCTTATTTTGGTTCGGGGGTGTTTTTATGGCAGCTAAAGAAAAAGATGTTGAACTTGATATGGAAATGGAATCTGACGATGAAGTTGCTGCTGAAGAAATAAAGGATAC
This sequence comes from uncultured Clostridia bacterium, assembly GCA_937901465.1. Taxonomy (GTDB): domain Bacteria; phylum Bacillota; class Clostridia; order Oscillospirales; family Ruminococcaceae; genus RGIG4131. The sequence goes on from CALGTU010000071.1 coordinate 13,430, forward strand.
ACTCGAACTTTCAGGTTCGCTTAACAAAAAAGATTTATATAAAGCAAGAAAAGAACCCGAAATGCCCGAAGAACTCAGAAAACCCCGCAAACTTTTCGTTGAAGAGGTTTTAAAGACTATTGTCGGTGTAATTCTTGTTCTTTTGTTTATCGCTCTTTTCATAGGAATAGTATGGTATTTCCTCATTCAGCTTGACGCTACTCTGTTTGATGAACTCATGGGCGAAGCAACAGAAGTTTCAAAAGATATGGGGTCGACCGTAAGCTTTATCAAAAAAATGCTATAAAGGGCTTTATGCCTTTTTATGCCGGTGTGATGGAATTGGTAGACGTGCTGGACTCAAAATCCCGTGGTGGCGACACCGTGTCGGTTCGAGCCCGACCACCGGTACCATATAAGAATAACAGACTCTGAATATCGGGGTCTGTTGTTTTATAAGCATATCTTTATGCTTTAAGCATAAAATATTTAAACGGAATAAATTAAAGGAGGTTTATAGATATGAAATTCTATAAATGTAATCATTGCAAACAGATTATTTTTAAAATCAAAGATGTAAACGTTCCTGTTTCTTGTTGCGGTGAGAAAATGGAAGAAATCATTCCCGGCTCTGTTGATGCTGCTGTTGAAAAACATGTTCCTGTATACACAGTTGAAAATGGCGTAGTTAATGTTAAAATCGGCGAAGTCGATCACCCTATGCTTCCTGAACATTATATCGAATGGGTTGTTGTTAAAACAAATTCAGGTGTTCAGTTAAAGGAACTTAAACCTGGCGATGCACCTGCTGTTTCTTTTGCAATATGCGACGGAGAAACCGTAGAAGAAGTTTACGCTTACTGTAATCTTCATGGTCTCTGGAAAAAATAATTTGTGATAAAATTGTGAAATTTTAATGTAATAATAAAAACGCTTGTTTTGAAGGATAGAAAATCCCGAAAAACAGGCGTTTTTTTGTGGTAAAGATACTGCTAAAAAAAGTTAGTTTTTGTTGACATTATGCTTAAAATATGTTAAAATTAACATTGTATAATTGGTAACAGCGTATAAATGAGAAAAATAAAATCGGATCCGCCCTTAAAAGACAAATCCGATTATCTGGTGCCGCTAACCGGACTCGAACCGGTACGCTTTTAAC
>CALGTU010000072.1 GCA_937901465.1 uncultured Clostridia bacterium
TAAAAAATTTTTTAAGCATTCCCTTATTTTTTCGCTTATATCTTTTGTGCGCCATGGAAAAATAAATGAGAGGTGACAAAATGGGAAATATTCATGACATGAAAGATGAAAGAAATATAACTTATGAAGATATGAGTTCTCCTGATTACAATATAGAGTATGGAACATATCTTCTTAAACTTCTTTATGATGAATATGGTGATTACGAAACGGCACTTGCGGCTTATCATGCAGGTAGAGGGAGCGTGAATAACTGGCTTAAAGATCCGGAAAATTCATCAGATGGTAAAATTCTTGATAAGAAAATACCATCATCTGCAACCGCTCATTATGTGAATAAAGTAATGCACGCTTATGATGTGTATTCAAGAATATATGAATGAAAGGTGATACAAAATGGCTGAAAAGAAAATATCAGAAGGAAAAAAACTTCAGGAAAAACTTTTTATGAAGAAAGAACATGCTATGAGAGTAATTTCTGATGCAGAAGTAAAGAAAGCTGATAAATTCTGTGAGAATTACAAGAGATTTCTTGATGATTCTAAGACAGAAAGAGAAGCAGTTATAAAATCTATTGAAATGGCTGAAAAAAATGGTTTTGTTGAATTTAAAAAAACAAAATCACTTAAACCAGGCGATAAAGTTTATTATAACAACAGAGGCAAAGCAATAATCCTTGCTGTTATTGGAACAGAATCTATCGAAAACGGTGTAAGAATTGCTGCTGCTCATATTGATTCTCCAAGACTTGATATGAAACAGTGCCCTATATATGAAGATACCGAACTTGCACTTTTTAAAACTCATTATTATGGTGGTATTAAAAAGTATCAGTGGACAGCTATCCCTCTTTCACTTCATGGAGTTATTGTTAAAGCTGATGGAAGTAAAGTTAATGTGTGCATAGGCGAAGATGAAAAGGATCCTGTTTTCTGTGTTACCGACCTTCTTCCTCATCTTGCTACAGCGCAGATGGAAAGAAAAGCTCCTCAGATAATAAGAGGTGAAGAACTTAATATTCTTATAGGTTCAAGACCATTCAAAGATAATGATGTAAGCGAAAAGGTTAAACTTAATATCCTTAATATACTTTTTGAAAAATATGGTGTTACTGAAGCAGATTTCTTATCAGCAGAACTTGAGGCAGTTCCTGCATTTAAGGCAAAGGATATTGGTTTTGACAGAAGTATGATAGGTTCTTATGGTCAGGATGACAGAGTTTGTGCATATACCGCATTAGAGGCTACTTTTGCTTGCAAAAAGCCTAAGAAAACAGTAATTACTGTTCTTGCAGACAAAGAAGAAATAGGCAGCGACGGAAATACAGGACTTAATTCTTCGTATCTTCAGTATTTTATTTACGATCTTGCAAAGATGTTTAAGGCGGATGGCTGGAGAGTTCTTACAAATTCAGAATGTCTTTCTGCTGATGTAAATGCTGCTTTTGATCCTACATTCCCTGATGTTAACGAAAAACATAACGCTGCTTATCTTAATAGAGGTGTTGTTGTAACAAAGTATACGGGTTCTAGAGGAAAATCAGGAACATCTGATGCATCTGCTGAATTTATGGGAAGAGTAAGAAATCTTCTTGATAAAAATAAAGTTGTATGGCAGACAGGCGAACTTGGTAAGGTTGATATGGGTGGCGGTGGAACTGTCGCTATGTATATCGCTAATCTTGATGTTGATGTTATCGATGTCGGAGTTCCTGTTCTTTCTATGCATGCACCTTATGAAGTTACTTCAAAATTAGATGTATATATGGCTTACAGAGCATTCCTTGTATTTATGGAAGATTAATTTAAAACCTGCCTTTGATTATATCAAGGGCAGGTTAACTTAAAATATTATATCAGGCGGTGATTTATATGAGACTCGACGGATTCGGCTTGTTTGTAAATGATATGGGTAAAATGATAAGATTTTATCGTGATGTATTGGGATTTGAAATCAAAGAGAGCGAAGATACATCAAATGTTTATCTTATAAAAGATAATACATTGTTCCTTCTTTACGGCAGGGAAGATTTTGAAAAGATGACAAGCCGTAAATACGAATATGTAAAAGGTCTTAACGGACATTCGGAAATCGCATTATATGTTGATACATTTGAAGAAGTTGATAAGATTTATAATGATGTCATTTCTAAGGGAGCAGTATCTGTACTTCCACCTGAAGACGAGCCTTGGGGGCAAAGAACCTGTTATATATCAGACCCTGAAGGAAATCTCATAGAAATAAGCTCATTCAATAAACCATTCAGAACTTAATGATATTTGATAATTTTAGCAGTTTAAATTAATTTTTGGTGAATAACTATGATACGAGAAATATACATAAATGAATTAAATTCTTTGCTTGAATTATATACTCATCTCCACGAAACGGGATTGCCTGAAAATACTGAATACTTAGAAAAAACATGGCGTACTATCTGTAATGACAAAAATCATCATATTATTGTGTGTGATATTGAAGGTAAGATAGTATCTTCATGTGTATGCGTGATAATACCAAATCTTACAAGAAATGTTCGTCCCTATGCATTTGTCGAAAATGTTGTTACTCATTCGGATTACAGATGCAGGGGATACGCTACCGCTTGTCTGGAATTTGCTAAAGAAATTGCATTAAAAGAAAATTGCTATAAAATGATGTTATTGACAGGTTCGAAAGAAAATTCTACAATTGAATTTTACGAACGAGCAGGATATAACAGCAATGATAAAACAGCCTTTATTCAGTGGCTATAAAAAGAAATAAACTCTTTGCGTTTGTAAAGGGTTTATTTTTTTATTAAAACCCCTTGACAACAATAAAAAATAGTTGTAATATATAAATATGCAATATATTGCATGTTTAAGAGGTGATAAAAT
>CALGTU010000073.1 GCA_937901465.1 uncultured Clostridia bacterium
TTGCCTTCAACGTTTGTTCCGATAGGCATACCAAAATCTTCACCGAGAGCAGCTCTTACAGCAGGAGCTGTCTGAACGATAACATACTTGTCAGGATCAGCGATAGCTTCGATAACAGCTGTTGTGTTATCCTTTTCATAGATAGCACCAACGGGGCAGTTTACGATACACTGACCGCATGAGATACATGATGTTTCACCAAGGCCCATTTCAAATGCACTTGAAACGTTTGTTACGAAACCTCTTTCGTTAGCGCCGATAACGCCAACGCCCTGGTTTGCTTCACATACAGCAACGCAACGACGGCAGAGGATACACTTGTTGTTATCTCTTACCATGTGAGCAGCTGATGTGTCGAGATCGTAAACAGGCTTGTCACCTGCATAGTAATCTTCATCTTCAATGCCGAGATCATAGCAGAGCTTCTGAAGTTCACAGTTGTCTGCTCTTACGCATGAAAGACATTTCTTTTCGTGTGTTGAAAGAATAAGCTGAAGTGTCTTCTTTCTTGAATCGATAACTGCGGGTGAGTTAGTTGTGATAACCATACCTTCAGTTACAGGGTATACACATGATGCTACTATTCTCTTAGGACCTAAAGCATCGCCTCTCTTTTCCTGAGCTTCAACAACACAGATACGGCAAGCGCCGATTGCGTTGATGTCCTTGAGGAAGCAGAGTGTGGGGATGTCGATGTTTGCAATTCTTGCAGCTTCGAGAATAGTCGAGCCCTTAGGCACAGAAACTTCTACGCCATTGATAATTACATTTATATTTTCCATTAGCTTCTATCCTCCTACTTCTTGATGATTGCGCCGGGCTTACATACGCCGACACAAGCGCCGCACTTAACGCATTTTTCCTTATCGATTTCCATAGCAGCAAGCTTTTTGCCGGGAGCGATATAGTCTGTTCTTGTGATTGCGTTAGCAGGACACTGCTTAGCACAAACGCCACAACCGATACAGTTGTCCTTGACAATTTCATAGCTGAGAAGATCGCGACATACGCCGGCTTCACACTTCTTGTCAACAACGTGTGCGATATATTCGTGTCTGAAGTATTTGAGTGTTGAGAGAACAGGGTTAGGAGCTGTCTGACCAAGTCCGCAGAGAGCGTTTGCCTTGATGTAGTAGCAGAGTTCTTCGAGCTTGTCGATATCTTCGAGTGTTCCCTGACCCTTTGTGATCTTGTCGAGGATTTCAAGAAGTCTTCTTGTACCAACACGACAAGGAGTACATTTACCGCATGATTCATCAACTGTGAATTCAAGGAAGAACTTAGCGATGTCAACCATACAGTTGTCTTCGTCCATAACGATAAGTCCGCCTGAACCCATCATTGAACCGATAGAAATAAGGTTATCGTAGTCGATAGGAATATCGAGGTGTTCTGCGGGGATACATCCGCCTGAAGGACCACCTGTCTGAGCAGCCTTGAATTTCTTTCCGTTAGGAATACCGCCACCGATTTCTTCGATAACAGTTCTGAGTGTTGTACCCATAGGAATTTCAACAAGACCTGTGTTGTTGATCTTACCACCAACAGCGAATACCTTTGTTCCTCTTGACTTTTCTGTACCCATTGATGTGAACCAGTCAGCACCATTGAGGATGATCTGAGGAATGTTAGCGTATGTTTCAACGTTGTTGAGGAGTGTAGGCTTGCCGAAGAGACCCTTTTCAGCAGGGAAAGGAGGACGAGGACGAGGTTCGCCTCTGTTACCTTCGATTGATGTCATAAGAGCAGTTTCTTCACCACATACGAATGCACCGGCACCGAGACGGAGACCGATATCGAATGAGAAGTCTGTTCCGAAAATATTCTTACCGAGAAGACCCTTTTCACGAGCCTGCTTGATAGCGATTTCAAGACGTTCTACAGCGATAGGATATTCAGCACGAACATAGATGTAACCCTGATCAGCGCCGATTGCATAACCAGCGATTGCCATTGCTTCGAGAACAACATGGGGGTCACCTTCGAGAACTGAACGGTCCATAAATGCGCCGGGGTCGCCTTCGTCGGCGTTACAAGCAACATACTTCTGGCCTTCCTTAACGATGTTCTTAGCGAGTTTCCACTTCATACCTGTAGGGAATCCGCCGCCTCCACGTCCACGGAGACCTGAGTCGAGGATTGTCTGGATAACTTCATCCTGTGACATTTCCTTGAGTGCCTTACCGAGTGCTTCATAACCGCCTCTGCCGATGTATTCATCGATACATTCAGGGTTGATAACACCACAGTTTCTGAGAGCAACACGATGCTGCTTCTTGTAGAAAGCTGTATCATCGAGAGCCTTTATTTCATCGCCGTCAACTGTTTCGTCATAGAGATATTCCTTAACAGGATTTCCATCAACGAAATGTTCCTTAACGATACGAGCAATTCTATCTTCTGTAACCATTGAATAGAATGTGCCTTCGGGGTAAACAATCATAATGGGGCCTAAAGCACAAAGTCCGAAACAACCTGTTTTAACGATCTGAACTTTATCTGTAAGACCATTTGCGGAAATTTCCTTTTCAAGAGCGTCAATGATTTTCATTGAGCCTGAAGAAGTACAACCTGTACCGCCGCAAACGAGTACATGTCTTTCATATTTTGAAGATGCGTTGCCATGAGTTCTGAGAGCTACTTCGCCCTCCATCTTGGCTTTGACAACGTTGAGTTCTTCAAGATTTTTCATATCTTAATCCTCCTGTCTGTTTGTAGCAATTGATACTAGTTGTATTTTGCGAGAATGTCATCAAGCATATCGGGTGTGAGTCTTCCATAAACATCTTCGTTTACAGTAAGAACGGGTGCGAGACCGCAAGCACCGATGCAACGGCATGCTTCAAGTGAAAATTTGCCGTCAGCTGTGCATTCGCCGCCCTGGATACCGAGCTTTTCTATGAGTTTTTCATAGAGATCGCCGGCGCCCTTAACGTAGCATGCTGTTCCTAAACATACAGAAATTCTATACTTACCCTTGGGGTAAAGTGAGAACTGTGCGTAGAATGTTGCAACGCCGTAAATTTTTTCGAGGGGAATACCTGTTCCCTCTGCAATCATTGTCTGTACTTCGATAGGGAGATAACCGTAGATGTCCTGTGCCTTCTGCATGATAGGCATGAGGCAACCCTGTTCGTCCTTTAACGAAGCAATTACTTCCTTGAGCTGCTTTTCCTGTTCAGGTGTACCATTGAAAGGAGCAGCCTTTTTCTTAGAACCCATTGTAGAACCTCCTTGAAAATGTTTTGATTGAGTTATGTATCATACTCAACCTGAGAGATTTTGACAGGGCATAGTTACCCCATCATTTATACAAAAATAATTATAGCACAATATATAAAAAAATGCTACAAAAATATATTACAGTTAATTTGTGAATTTTTTGTCGAACTTGCACAACGAGCAATACATTTTTTGCCAGAAGCCCGTTTTTTCGGGCTTGATAATATACTTGAAAGGTCTACTTTTATGTGGTATAATGGTAAAAACTACAGACAAGGGGTGTTGTTATGATTTTTGAAGAAAAGAAGAATTTTATCACAGAATGCTGTGATGACCTGTCGCTTATTTACGACGACATTTCATCATCTTCCGCTATCAGCCTTTCGTCACTTGATGCTGAAAAGACAAAACTCTGTATCGTTGATGTGATAAACGGATTTATAAAATGCGGTCCGCTTTCTGATGAAAGTATTTCTGCGATAATTCCTGAAATCAATCTGCTTTCAAAAGCAGCTTCTGAAAACGTAATGGAAATCATTTCTTTCTACGACAATCACGACGAAAACTCCCCCGAATTCGAAAGTTTCCCACCACATTGTTTAGAGGGAACCGAAGAAGCCGCTGTTGTTGACGAACTAGATTGGTTGAAAAACTATGAGAAATACAGTTGCTTACCCAAAAAATCAACAAATGCATTTTTTGAAGACGAAATAAAATCCCTTACATCAGACGATGAAAAAACAGACACTTTCATCGTTGTCGGTGACTGCACGGACATATGCGTCCTTCAGTTTGCACTTGCTTTAAAAGTGAACGCAAATGCAAAAGGAAAAAGGGTAAGGGTTATCGTTCCCATAGATTGCGTTGACACATACGGTGCGCCTATGCACAACAAAAATCTTATGAATCTGATGTCGCTCAAAATAATGAAGAACAGCGGCATTGAAATCGTTAAAAAAATAAATACTGCGGAGTGATGAAAAATGAATTCTCGCAACCTTACAATGCTCGTTGACTTTTATGAAATCACTATGGCAAACGGTTTTTTCGAAAACGGAATTGCTGATAAAACCGCTTGTTTTGATATGTTTTTCAGAAGCGTTCCCGATAAGGGCGGATTTGCCATAATGGCAGGTGTCGGTCAGATGATTGAATACCTCAAAAACATTCATTTTGATGATGATGACATCGAGTTTTTAAGAAGTAAAAATCTATTCTGTGAGGAATTTTTAGAGTATCTTAAAACCTTTAAATTCTCCTGCGATGTATGGGCTGTTCCCGAGGGTACTCCTATCTTTCCCGGCGAACCGATTGTTACCGTTAAAGGTCCCGTTATTCAGGCACAGTTTATTGAAACAATGGTGCTTTTATCAATAAATCACCAGAGCCTTATTGCAACAAAAGCAAACAGAATTGTCAGGGCGGCAGACGGCAGACCCGTTATGGAATTTGGTTCAAGAAGAGCACAAGGATATGACGGTGCGATATATGGCGCAAGAGCGGCATATATCGGCGGATGTGCAGGAACCGCGTGCGCTATCGCCGATAAGGATATGGGTGTTTCTGCTATGGGAACAATGGCACACAGCTGGGTTCAGATGTTCCCGACAGAACTTGACGCTTTCAGGGCTTATGCAAAGGTTTATCCCGATAGTTCAACATTTCTGGTTGACACCTATAACGTTGTTAAATCAGGTGTTCCCAACGCAATAACTGTTTTTAAGGAACTCCGCGAAAAAGGACATAAGGGTGGCGGAATAAGAATAGACAGCGGAGATATAACCTATCTTTCAAAAAAAGCAAGAAAAATGCTTGATGACGCAGGTCTTGACGATGTAAAAATCGTTGCTTCAAATTCACTTGATGAATATATAATAAGAGACCTTCTGATACAGGGTGCGAAGATTGATACATTTGGCGTCGGCGAACGACTTGTAACATCAAAATCAGAGCCTGTTTTCGGCGGTGTATATAAGCTTTCCGCTATTGAAGAAAATGGCGAACTTGTTCCGAGAATAAAAATTTCTGAAAATGTAGGAAAGATTACAAATCCCGCACACAAAGCCGTTTGGCGACTTTTTGACAACGAGACGGGAAAGGCAATAGCCGATGTTATCACACTTGCCAACGAAATAATCGATGACAGCAAGCCTTATGTGATTTTTGACCCGATTCAGACATTCAAGAGAAAGACTGTAAAGAATTTTACAGCGAAAAAATTACAGGAACAGATTTTCAGAAACGGCGAATGTATCTATCCCGATTACACAGCCGACGAACTGAAAAAATACTGCGAAACACAACTTGAAACAATCTGGGACGAAGTAAAGCGTTTTGAAAATCCCCATGAATATTATGTTGACCTTTCGCAGAAACTCTATGATATAAAGCATAGCATGCTTGATAAATACTTTGACAATTAAAGGAGAATGAAAAATGAACATCTGGCACGACATATCACCCGACCGCATAATGAAAGACGACTTCTATGCGGTAATAGAAATCTCAAAGGGCAGTAAAATCAAATACGAACTCGACAAAGAAACAGGCGTTTTGAAACTCGACAGAATACTCTATACATCGACACACTATCCCGCTAACTACGGATTTGTTCCGAGAAGTTTCGCAGAAGACGGAGACCCTCTCGATGTTCTCGTTCTCTGTTCTGAAATCATAGCACCTATGTCGCTCGTAAGATGCTATCCTATAGGGGTTATCTGTATGCTCGATAACGGCGACCCTGACTATAAGGTAATCGCCATTCCTTTTGAAGACCCGACATATAACACTTATAAGGATATCAGTGAACTTCCTGTTCATATTTTCGAAGAAATGTCACATTTCTTCAAAGTTTATAAGACACTCGAAGGAAAAGAAACAGCTATCGATGAAATTCTCGGAAGAGAAAAGGCTGTTTCTATCGTTGATGACTCTATCGACAGATATATCGGAAAATTCTGTCGTGCAAGAGGATAATTTGTCGGAGGGAGTGCTTTTTACGGCACTCCCCTTAATTTTTTTATATTTTTTTGAAATTAGCTATTGACAAGAGGTTTTCATAGTGATATAATAAATAAGCACTCTAAAATTTTATATCGCGGGATGGAGCAGCTCGGTAGCTCGTCGGGCTCATAACCCGAAGGTCGTAGGTTCAAATCCTGCTCCCGCAACCAATAGTAAAAAGCCACGCAGATGCGTGGCTTTTTAATTTTTAAAAAGATTTTAAAATTATTAAAGAAAAGGATGATAAAAAAATGAATATTATTTGTTTTCATAACCCTGATGAAGAAAACGGATACCTAAGCAATTGGTATCTTTCTGATTTTGTCGCAAATGATGTAAAGTTTTCTTCAATGGAACAATACATGATGTACTATAAGGCAATATATTTTAATGACATGGACATAGCTTCCCAAATATTAAAAACAGATGATGTGGCACAGATAAAAAAACTTGGAAGACTTGTAAAAGGATATGACGATCATTACTGGAATGGTATTCGTCAGACAGTTATTTATGAAGGGCTTATCCAGAAGTTTTCACAAAATCCAGAATTGCTGAAATTACTCGCAGATACAAATGACAATATATTAGCTGAATGTGCTGTAAACGACAGAATATGGGGCATAGGTTTATCAATGACCGATCCTGACAGATTTGACCGTAAAAAATGGAATGGGCAGAATTTGCTTGGATATGCACTTATGATGGTGCGTGAAAAAATAGTAAAATAATCCTTGATTGTTTTGTATAAAATACCTGCTATATCGCAGCAAACGCAATATAGCAGGTATTTTATTATTCTTCGGCATAATATCTTGTAAATGTTATATTATATTCATCGCTATCCGGCGTCAACGGAATTTCTACAAGTTGAAAATCTTCTGAAAAAATGAAAATAGAATAAAATATATTCATTTCACCATCCTCCATTCCATGGGGGAAAAATTTATCCGGTAACATTTCAGGACTGATTTCCATGTATTTTACCATTTCCATATTAAACATAAAACATTTATGTATTTTTTCTATCATTTCTAAAATTGCAGAAGTACTTTGTTTGTTAAATTTTACAAACACATATATATCAAATGGTTCTCCTTCATCAATTCCATACATTAATTTCTTAATGTCATCACCAAAATAATCATATGCAATAGCCTCATATTCATTGCGTTCCAGCCCAATACTTTGATAATCAGTAAACGGAACAATACTTATAC
>CALGTU010000074.1 GCA_937901465.1 uncultured Clostridia bacterium
TTATGGCGTACCCGGAGGGATGACTTCGCTTGGCTTCGTTCACTTCGGCAATTGACTATAGTCAACCGGCGTACTCCCGTCCGCCTTTGTCTTGTAGTCAAACCGCCTTCTCGTCGTTTCAAACCCCTCGATCTCATGCAACAAAAAAACCTCCCATTTATACACTCGAAACTTCTGCTTACGATACAACCATGACAACATTGGGAACAACTCTTTTTGCCGACGGGGCGGATTTCGGACTTTCAGAAGTTGTAATTCCCAAAAAGCCTAAAATAACTCCTATCGCGATGAAAACTGCCGATGCAGAAAAATTAAAAATATCAGATGATCTTATTTCAAAAGATGTCGATGTTTCGGCAGGAATTGCCAAAAACCGCGGAAAACTCACTCTCGAAGGCATGACAGCTGTTTCAAGTTCAAAGTCTTCTGATACGGCGGAAAGCCGATTTTTCGGAACTTCTGCGGCGTTTCTTTGTATGCCTTCAAGTCAGATAGATATAAAAGACAGCGTTATAACGACAACAGGAAACGGAACTGCTGCTTGTTTTGCTTACGGAACAGGTTCTGTTATAGATATTTCTCAGAGTGAAATTATGACACAGAACACGAATGCAAGAGCACTCGCATCAACATATCACGGAAACATCTATGCCGCAGGTTCAAAGATTTCTACAAACGGAATGAATTCTCCCGCAGTTTTTATAGGCGTTAACGGCGGAACGATAACAGTTACTGGCGGAGAGATAACAACTCTCGGTATTTCATCGCCCGCAATATATTCAGAAGGAACTGTATCACTGACAGGTGCAAAGATAAAAACATCATCATCAGAAGCGGCGGTAATCGAAGGAAAAAATTCCGTTTCATTAACGGGATGCGATATAGATACATCCTCTACTACTTTCACACTCTATCGGAGTAATTCCGGCGAAACAACAAAAGGTCTTGCAACACTGAATATCGTCGGCGGAAAGATAGATGCAAAATCAGGCGCGTTGTTTTATGTTGCGAATACCGATGCAAAAATTTATCTTCAGGCAGTAGAAATAGACTCAAATTCCTCATCACTCGTCAACGTTGTCGCAAATGAAAAATGGGGCGAAGTCGGTAAAAACGGCGGAAAGGCAGATATTGTCGCTAATTTCCAGAATCTCGAAGGCGATATCTATGCCGATAATTTAAGCGAAGTAAAACTCGAACTTTCTGCTTTGTCAACTTTTGAAGGAACGATAAATTCAAGAAATACAGCAAAGCAAGCTGATATCATTCTCGACGGAACAAGCAAATGGATTCTCACGGGAAATTCATTTGTATCATCAATCACTCCCGGAATGGCAGATTTTTCAAACATCGAAGATAACGGATACACAATATACTACGACGCCGATAACCCGACGAATGTTTATCTAAACGGCGAAACAATAACTCTTAAAGACGGCGGACTTTTAACACCGATGAAAAAATAAAAGTGTTTTATGGATTCTATCCCATAAGACACTTTTTATTTTCTTTATTACTGCCGAACATATCCTCAAACTCAGTCATATGTTTCCAGTATTTTTTAGGCATCAGATTCATTCTGAGTTTTTCGTTATAGCGTTCTTTAATACCGATTATGTTATAATATCCTTTCCATAGTTCACGATAAAAGCGTTCTTTGTCGTCAGCCTCGGGAAGTGAAAAATCGTCGATAAAAACAATATCCGAACGTTTATCTTTATGAATAAGAGCTACTTTATGGGTTTTATCATAAATCAGAAAATCAAGGTTTCCTATTCTCTGTTCATAATGATAAACGATATAAGGAAGAACGAAATTTTCAGGCTCGATAACAGACGAAAGAACTCCTTCATTTTCTGTAAATCTCAAGAATTCACGATAGAAATTTGCTTCGTTTGAAAACCTTTTTACAACCTTGAACATAGTTATAACCGCATCGACAGAAAGCATTGTGTCAACTTTTTTTCCGTATTTCATTCCTAAAAGAATGTATTTTAAAATCAGCATTTCTTTTCCATCGGCATTTGAAAAATAGCATCTTCTTATGTTATCGAGTGCATCAAAAGAAATTTTTTCTCTGATGTATCTTTGCATTTTGGATGCGATTTCTTCATCCGATAAAACCTGTTCTTCAGAGAAAAGTATGGTCTGACTATCTTCTTCCGAGATTATATTTTCAGGCATTTTTTTAGAAGAAATCGCTTTATAGACAGCTGTCATAAGCCCGTTAAAACTGCCGTCATAACGATAAGTTACATTTGTCCCGTGAGACATTTTACCTTGTCCTCCATAGAAAGATTTTTGTTTTCGTTATCAAAAAACGAAATCTGTGTGCCGTAAGAATTATCAGGAAAAGCACCATTTTCATCGAGTTTCTTGACAACACTTGCTGACATAAGTTCGCGCATTACAGCGGTTTCTGTAACTTTCAGCCCTTCGGTCATTTTTCCGTTGCAAAGAATGAAATACTGTGCTCTTTTTAAAACAACACCTAGTTTTTTAAGGTCTTTGAAATTAAGATTCGCTGTTCTTCTTGCCATCATTATTCTTCTTGCTGAATTTACCCCTACCCCTGGAATTCGAAGTAAAAGTTCGTATGGCGCCTTATTTATCTCGACAGGGAAAAATTCGGGGTGATTTACCGCCCAGTTGCATTTAGGGTCTAAAAGCGGATTGAAAGAAGAATGTTTTTCGTCTAAAAGTTCCTTAGCTTCAAAGCCATAAAAGCGAAGTAACCAATCCGCCTGATAAAGACGATGTTCGCGAAGTAGCGGTGGTTTTGTTTCTTTTGAAGGAAGAAATTTTTCATCTCCGACAGGAACATAGGCAGAATAGAAAACTCTTTTAAGGCTGAACTTTTTATATAAAGCCTCTGATAAAGTTATTATCTGTAAATCACTTTCAGGAGTAGCACCAATAATCATCTGTGTGCTCTGCCCTGCTGGCACAAACCGCGGAGCTTTTCTATACTTGCTCCTCTCCTCTGCACTCTGCAGAACTCCCTGTCCAATATACTGCATCGGTTCAAAAACGCTCCTGAAATTCTTTTCGCTCGTTTGAAAGCAGAAGATGTACTTCCAAAGGTAGCTGAAATCCAGGCTGCTCAGAAAGCAGAATACGAAGCTGAACAGGCAAAATTAAACGGCGGAGTAACAGAAGAAGCAGAAAAGTGCGCAGAACCAGTAATTGACATTGAAGCAAAAGCGGAAATCGAGTATGACGATTTTGCCAAGATGCAGTTCCAGGTAGGAGAGA
>CALGTU010000075.1 GCA_937901465.1 uncultured Clostridia bacterium
ATTTCCTTCATATCTTCCTTGGTCAAAGAAGAAAATACCATAATTTCATCAATACGGTTAATGAATTCCGGCTTAAAGATTCGTTTTACTTCCTCCATAACACCGCTTTTCATCTTTTCATAGCTTTGTTCCTTAGTCTGACCGGAAGAAAATCCTAAATTCTTAGGGTCTACAATTCTCTGTGCTCCCGCATTTGAAGTCATAATCAGAATGGTATTCTTAAAGCTGACCTTTCTGCCTTTAGAATCTGTAATATGACCATCATCCAGAATCTGCAATAAAATATTAAACACATCCGGATGTGCCTTTTCTATTTCATCAAATAAAATCACTGAATAAGGATTTCTGCGGACTCTTTCACTTAATTGTCCGCCATCTTCAAAGCCTACATATCCGGGCGGAGAGCCTATAAGTCTTGACGCTGAAAAACTTTCTGAATATTCAGACATATCTATATGAATAACATTCTTTTCATCACCGAAAAGGACTTCGGCAAGTGCTTTTGTAAGCTCGGTTTTTCCGACGCCTGTTGGTCCGCAGAAAAGAAATGTTCCTATCGGTTTCTGTTCATCTTTAAGACCTGTTCTGTTTCTTTTTATCGCATCACATACTGTCTTTACCGCCTTTTCCTGACCCGTTATGCGTTTTCTTATTGTATCTTCCATAAGAGAGAGTTTTTCGGTTTCGGTTTCTGTCAGTTTACAAAGCGGTATACCCGTTTTCATAGAAACAACTTCGGCAATATCATCTTCGGTTATTTCTGCTGAAAATTTGACATCGAAGAAAAAGTCGTCAGAAAAGATATTCCTCTCTGTTTTCATCTTTTTTCTTGAACACGCTTCATCAATTAAATCTATTGCCTTATCAGGAAGAAATCTGTCAGTTATATATCTTTTTGAAAGATTTACAGCAGCTTTTATCGAGCTTTCAGAAATTGTTATTTTATGATGTTTTTCATAACATTCTTTTATACCATTAAGAATTTTAACAGAATTTTCTTCTGAAGGTTCTTCTATTCTGACGGGTTGAAATCTTCTTTCCAGAGCACCGTCTTTCTCAATATATCTTCTGTATTCATCTTCGGTTGTAGCACCTATTATCTGTATATCTCCCCTTGCAAGACGTGGCTTTAAGATATTAGCGGCATCAATAGCACCCTCTGCCGCTCCTGCTCCTACTATTGTGTGGATTTCATCGATAAAGAGAATTACATTCCCTGCGTTTGAAACTTCTTCGATACAGAGTTTTATACGTTCTTCAAAATCGCCTCTGTATTTGGCACCCGCTACCATAGAGGGTATATCAAGAGAAAAAAGATGTTTTCCGCGAAGAGTTTCGGGAACTTTTCCTGATGAAAGAAGTCTTGCTATCCCCTCGGCAATCGCCGTTTTCCCTACCCCAGCCTCACCGATAAGACAAGGATTGTTTTTTGTTCTTCTGGAAAGTATCTGCATAACCCTTTCGGTTTCTTCTTCTCTTGCAAAAACAGGGTCGCATTTATTTTTAGCCGCAAGAGCATTCAGATCTTTTCCGAATTTGCTTAAGTTAGGAAGTTTAACAGATGCTTTCATAGAAGATTCGTCTGCTGCGAAAGCATCTGCACAATCAGAATGAAGCTTTGGTATTCCTGCGCCCAGATCCTTTATTATCCCATAAGCCGAAGAACCTCTTTCTTTTAAAATTGCCATTAAGATATGCTCTGTTCCTGCAAGTCTTGAGCCTGTTTCTTCGGAAAGATTTACTGCGTTTTCAAGTATTCTTGATGATGTAGGCGTTAAACATTCTTCTGAAAGTTTTGTCTTTACTCCTTTTCCTACAAGTTCTTCTATTCGTTTTTTTATCCTCTCATCAGTAACACCCGATGAACGAAGAATTACCCCTGCTGTCCCTTCGGTTGAAATTCCATAAAGAATATGCTCACTTCCTATATATGTGTGTCCTGATGCTCCTGCATAATCAAATGCCTTTTTTATAGCAAGAGACGCAAGCTTTGTAAAATTATCATTACAGTACAACGCAGTGATACCTCCCAACATTATTTTATACTGTTATTATTTTACTCCTTATAATAAAAAATGCCTGTCGAAAGCGGTAAAGAATTTTCTGTAACACATTTTTTATCCCGCCATAGAATGTAGTATAAAACGAAAGCGGAAAACCGCCAAACTCGTTTTAATACATTTTTACAAAAGGAGTGCTTGATTTATGAACTGTGGATTTAACGGCGGATACTGGTGGATTATCATTCTCATTATTATCGTTATGGGCGGCGGTTGGGGCGGCTGTGGCTGCAACAACAACTGTGGAAACAGCTGCGGATGCAACAACAACTGCGGATGCGATAACAACTGTGGTTGCGGCTGCTAAATAGCCTTAATCCTTCAAAACCCCTTGTAAAGAGAGTTCCTCTTTATAAGGGGATTTTTCTATTCACTGCGAAGCGCCTCAACGGGTGAAAGTTTTGACGCTTTATAAGCGGGATACGCTCCGAAAACGGCACCGACAAAAATCACAAAAGCAAGTATAAAAGCTATACCTTTTATCCCCATAAAAGAAGGAAGTCCCGTTATAAAACCTGCTAACGATGAAACAAGAAGTCCGAAAGAAAGTCCTATAATTCCGCCTATGAGAGTTATCAGAACCGATTCTGTGAGAAACTCTGTTAAAATATCTGAATTTTCAGCACCTATGGATTTTTTTATCCCTATTTCTCTTGTTCTTTCCTTAACGGAAACAAGCATTACCGTCATAACAGAAAGTCCCGAAACAACAAGCGAAATACCCGCTATAATGCCCAAAGCCTTTGATGTTATATCGGCAATTTTATTCATCTGGGATTTTTGTTTCAGAAGATTTTCAACCCTGATTTCCGTTTTTTCGTCCCTTGCACAAAGAACCGCGTGCGAAAGTGCATTTGAAACGCTGTCGCTGTCTGTTTCATCATCAAGTTTTACCGCTATCTGAGTAAAATAGCGGTTGTTTGTTTCTTCTGAAAGGGCTGTATAAGGAACATAAACAAAAGACGGAACAAGGTCTCCGAACATATTCTGAAGCAGATTGACTCCGTTGCTGACAACTCCTATAACCTCAAAATTTTCAACTCTTCCGTTTATAGAAATTCCTATTTCTTTCCCTACAATAGTATTTCTTTTATAGCGATTCATAGCTATCTGTTCATCAACAACACAAACCTTTTTCGACGAAAGAACATCTCCCTTGTTTATAAGCCTTCCGCTTACTGTTTTAAGTTCTATAACATTATCGGCGTCTTCGTTTACTCCCCATATCATAGCGGGGGAATTCTCTCCTCTTGAAGAAATCTCGGTATAATAATTTATGAGTGGCATAGCGTTTCTTACATCGGGAACACTTTTTAATGTTTCAAGGTCTTCTTCCCATAAGCCGTCAAAATTATTTTCACTCCCTGTCACAACAAAACTATCCATTCCCATATCTGTAAGCTGGTTATCAATAGCTGATTTTCCCATTTCTCCTATCGAAGAAATTATTACAACAGAACTCACTCCTATCGCTATTCCGCCAACAGTAAGAAAGGCTTTCAACCTGCTTTGTCTTATAGCTCTTAAGCTTTGCTTTATACATTCAAACAACTTGAAAGTCCCCCTTTTTTTATTCTTCTCCGATGACTATATATTTTCCGTTTTCTATTTCGTCATCACCATAGATTATACAGTCGTTTTCATCTATTCCGTCAGTTATCTCGACGCCGTCCTTTGTTTCAAGACCTGTTTCTATATCTTTTCTTACAGCAACTCCACTGTTCCAGACATATACAAATTCATTCCCGTTTTCATCTGCTTTTATAACTTCATACGGGATAACCGAAATTTCTTTTTCATCATCAGAAAGAATTTTCGCCTTAACGCTGTATCCCGAACGGATATTTTCATCAATATTCATAATTTTCATTTCAACAGGAACAAACACCGCTCCGTTTATGCCCTTTACCGCTGTTCCCGATATGCTTACAACATCTGCTTCATAAGAAATGTCAGGAAAAGCATTCCCCGTTATTACCGCTTTTTGTCCCTCTTTAACCTTATATATATTGTTTTCAGAAACAAGTACCGTTACAACAGCCTTATCATTATTTACATAAACCTCTCCCGAGGCGGAAACATAATCGTTATAGTTTATCTTCTTTATCTCGGTAACACTTGCTTTAGGGAGAGAGTTTTTCCACATAACAGGCAAAACTATCGCTCCCCCTACGGCAAGAATAAATGCCGATAAAAAAACAATGGTCTTTTTCATATAAAAATCTCCTTTGAAACACATTTTCACAAGATATTATTGACCGCTTGTTTTTTGATTATAAGTTTTTTTATAAGAATATTTTTGACGCATTCTGTAAAAGATAGTTTGAAAAGAGGTGTTTAAATTGAACTTTATTTGCTGTTCGGAAAATTGCAGATATCAGGAAAACGGGTATTGTTCGCTAAGAAATCCCGCTGTTGTATATGTCGGGAACAATGACTGCTGGTTTTTTGAAGAAAAAAACGGCCCTTCGGAAAAATCTCCCGAAGAGCCATAATCAAACTATATTTTTTCAAATGCCTGTTTCAGATCAGAAACCGCTATTATTTCTATTTTATGTTTTCCCTTTTCTATATTCTTTTCAGAACTTTTAGGAATAATGCATTTCGTAAAACCGAGTCTTTCAGCTTCGGCAATACGCTGATTTATATGTGATACACTGCGGAGTTCTCCGCCGAGCCCTATCTCTCCTATCGCGATAAGAGAATTATCTAGCGGTTTATCTATTATTCCCGAATAGAGAGCAAGTGCAACAGGAAGGTCGGCAGAGGGTTCATCGAGGCGAAGACCGCCTATTACATTTATAAATACATCTAATGTTCCGAAGAAAAGCCCTGCTCTTTTTTCAAGAACGGCAAGAATAATTGAAAGTCTTGAAAAATCAAAGCCTGTTGCTGTTCTTCTTGGCGACGAAAACCCGCTTTTCACAGAAAGTGCCTGAACTTCAGCGAGAACAGGACGCGAGCCTTCCATAACACAGGCAACGCATGTTCCCGAAACATCTAATGGTCTTCCCGATAAAAGCATTTCGGAAGGATTTTCAACTTCTGAAAGGCCTGTATCCTTCATTTCAAAAACGCCTATTTCGTTTGTTGAACCATAACGGTTTTTAACCGCTCTGAGTATTCTGTAAGAAAGATTACGATCGCCTTCAAAATGAAGAACTGCATCTACTATATGTTCCATAACCTTAGGGCCCGCTATCGCACCGTCTTTATTCACATGTCCCACTATAATTATGGGAATTTCTTCTTCCTTAGCGGTATGCATGAAAAGGTTTGTGCATTCTCTCACCTGAGTTATGCTTCCCGGGCTTGAGGGAAGAGATGAAATTGCCATTGTCTGAATAGAGTCGATAATAACAATTTCGGGTTTTTCGGAAGAAATAGTATCGCTTACCGCTTCGGCATCGGTAACGGATAAAAGATAAAGATTTTCTGTATTTACGCCAAGTCTTTGTGCTCTTATCTTTATCTGTCTTACACTTTCTTCTCCCGATACATAAAGGATTGTATGGTCATCGCCGAAATACTGACATATCTGTAAGAGAAGTGTCGATTTGCCTATTCCGGGTTCACCGCCCAACAGCACAAGCGAACCAGGTACAAGCCCTCCGCCAAGCACACGGTTCAGTTCACCGTCGCCCATGTCTATGCGAGGAAGCGCATCGGCCGCAACATCATCGATAAGCACCGGTTGCGACTGAAAGGCATTGCCGCCTGCAGATGTGGCGCGCGAAGCAGGGGTATTGCGTACAACCTTCTCTACAAAGCTGTTCCATGCACCGCAGGCCGGGCATTTACCGGCCCACTTAGGAGATTCGTAACCACAATCGTTACACAGAAATATTGTTTTTTCCTTTGCCATATTTTAATATCAAGCAATTTAACAAAAGCCCCAAACACCATTTGTGTTACGCGAGTGTCATCCTAAATGAAATGAAGGATCTCTGCATAATGCGATAACAGAGATATTTCGCTACGCTCAATATGACAAATCACATCTAACCAACATATATTTATCAAAGTTGATTAAAAAGGTACGAGTTCAAGGCTTGCGAAGCCAAACAAAACCGCAGTTTACTAAACGTAAATGAGGATTTTGTTGGCAAGCGTAACGACGAAATCGT
>CALGTU010000076.1 GCA_937901465.1 uncultured Clostridia bacterium
CTCGTTTTTTTATTAATCAAACATTGTGGTTGAAAGGTATCTCATTCCTGTGTCTGGTAAAAGAACGACTATTGTTTTTCCCTCATTTTCAGGGCGCTTTGCGATTTCAACCGCCGCAACCGCCGCCGCACCCGATGAAACTCCTACAAGAAGCCCTTCTTTTCTTGCAAGATTTCTGCCCATCGAATAAGCGTCTTCGTTGCTTACAGTTATTACTTCATCATAGATATCCGTGTCGAGAATTTCGGGTATAAATCCCGCACCGATACCTTCTAACTTGTGTGCACCCGCAACTCCCTTTGTTAAAAATGGTGACGATAATGGTTCAACACCTATTATCTTTATATGGGGATTTTTTTCTTTAAGGAATTTTCCTGTTCCCGTTATAGTTCCGCCTGTTCCTATTCCGCATACGAAGATGTCAACTTTTCCGTCAGTATCTTCCCATATTTCAGGACCTGTTGTTTCGTAATGTGCCATGGCGTTTGAGGGATTAACAAACTGCCCCATAACAATGCTGTTATTGATTTCATTTTTAAGTTCTTCCGCTTTAGCGATAGCACCTTTCATTCCCATAGCTCCGTCTGTAAGAACAAGTTCAGCACCATAAGCGGCGATGATTTTTCTTCTCTCAACACTCATTGTATCGGGCATAACGATTATTACTCTGTATCCCTTGGCAACGCCCGCCATAGCAAGACCTATTCCTGTATTTCCGCTTGTTGGCTCAATGATTACAGAGCCTTCTTTTAAAAGCCCTTTTTCTTCCGCATCAGCAATCATCTTAACAGCAACTCTGTCCTTTACACTTCCTGCGGGATTGAAAAATTCAACTTTTGCTAAAATATCAGAAGAAAGATTTTCTTCAGCGATAATTCCCGAAAGTCTTAAAAGAGGAGTTTTTCCTGTAAGGTCGGTAATTTTATCATAAATTTTCATTTTGTTCCTTCTTTCATTTATTGCGATTTTATAAGGTCTTAAACCGATTTGATGATACCACTCTTAAGATAAAAAGTCAAGATGAAATAAAATTGTGATATTTGGATATTGTAAGTAACAGATATTTGTGATACAATATATTATGTATAAGTTTATACGGATTAACTATCGCAAAATATTATTTATCATACAGGGGGAATTACCGATGAAGTCAAAACAGTATGAAGTTATTGACAATGTCGAAAAACTCGAATCAGCGATTGAGAGAGTGAGAAAAGCACAGCAGATTTTCGCAGAATACTCTCAGGAGCAGGTTGACAAAATCTTTTTAGCAGCGGCTTCTGCAGCAAATAAAAAGCGTATAGAACTTGCTAAATTTGCTGTTGAAGAAACAGGAATGGGGATTGTTGAAGATAAGGTTATCAAAAACCATTATGCCGCAGAATATATCTATAATGCATATAAAGATACAAAAACCTGCGGAGTTATAGAAGAAGACAAGGCTTATGGTATAAAGAAAATAGCAGAACCTATAGGAGTTGTTGCGGCTATTATTCCTACAACAAACCCTACATCAACCGCTATTTTCAAAACACTTCTTGCTCTTAAAACAAGAAACGGTATGATTATCAGCCCACACCCAAGAGCAAAGCTTTCAACAATCGCGGCGGCAAAGGTTGTTCTTGAAGCGGCTGTCGAAGCAGGAGCTCCCGAAGGTATTATCGATTGGATTGATATTCCTTCACTCGAACTTTCAAACCTTGTTATGAAAGAAGCAGATATAATTCTCGCAACAGGCGGTCCCGGAATGGTTAAGGCTGCTTATTCAAGCGGAAAGCCCGCAGTCGGAGTAGGTGCAGGAAACACGCCCGCTATCATCGACGATACTGCTGATATTATTCTCGCTGTAAACTCTATTATCCATTCAAAAACATTCGATAACGGAATGATCTGTGCATCAGAACAGTCTGTTATTGTTCTTGATAGTATCTATGATAAAGTCAAGGAAGAATTTATGAAGAGAGGCTGCTATTTCCTTTCTCCCTCTGAAACAGAAAAGGTAAGAAAAACCATTATTATCAATGGCGGTCTCAATGCAAAGATAGTAGGTCAGAAAGCACACACAATCGCAAATCTCGCGGGAGTTAAAGTTCCCGAAGGAACAAAAATTCTCATAGGCGAAGTAAAGAGTGTTGACCTTTCTGAAGAATTTGCACACGAAAAACTTTCTCCCGTTCTTGCTATGTATAAGGCAAAATCTTTTGATGATGCGATGAGCAAAGCAGAAGTTCTTATCGCAGACGGCGGATATGGTCATACATCATCTGTTTATCTCAACGCGGTGACAGAAAAGGAAAAAATCCATGAATTCGGCGAAAGAATGAAAACATGCCGTATTCTTATAAACACACCCTCATCGCAGGGCGGTATAGGAGACCTTTATAATTTCAAACTCGCTCCTTCATTAACACTCGGTTGTGGTTCATGGGGCGGTAACTCGGTTTCCGAAAACGTTGGGGTTAAACATCTTATCAATATAAAAACAGTAGCTGAAAGAAGGGAAAATATGCTTTGGTTCAGAGCGCCTGAAAAGATTTATATGAAGAAAGGCTGTCTGCCTGTTGCTCTTGATG
>CALGTU010000077.1 GCA_937901465.1 uncultured Clostridia bacterium
ATAATTGTTCATTCTCACAGCACAAAAGTAGATGTTCAGGATGACGCACAACGCATTGATGCCGAAAAGATACATAACATAAGAAAAGCAGAATTCAATACATCTCTTGCAACGGATTTATGCGCTTGTTCTAAAGATGCGGCAGACTGGCTTTTCGGTGAACAGATACCGAGAGAACGTATAAAGATAATGAATAACGCCATTGATGTCGACCGGTTTATTTATAATGATGATATACGAAACAGATACCGCAAAGAATTAGGTGTTGAGGATTGTTTCGTTATCGGTCATGTAGGAAGAATGGCATATCAGAAAAATCATGAATTTTTGCTTGATGTTTTTGCGGATGCTGAAAAGAGAATACCCAATGCCCGACTTTTATTGATAGGCGATGGGCCGTTGAAAGATGACATAGTAAAACAGGCTGAAATCCTTGGAATAACTGATAAAATCATTTTTGCAGGTCATAGAAATGATGTCAATAATATTATGCAGGCGATGGATGTTTTCTGTCTTCCTTCAAGATTTGAAGGACTTGGAATAGTTCTTGTAGAAGCATTGTCAGCAGGACTTAAATGCATAGCAAGTAATGTTGTTCCGAGAGAAATAGACATATCTGATAATATCAGTTTTCTTCCGTTTGATAAAAAGAAATGGTCTGATATGATTGTCGATTTTTCTAAGGGATACAGTCGCCTTGATATGTATAACATCATAACCGAAGCGGGTTATAACATTAAATATCAGATTAAAGAAGTTGAGAAACTTTATTTGGAGTGATAACACAAAGATTTATAAAATAGTAAGGAGAGTTATATTTTATGCCAAAGCTGTCGGTTGTAATACCCGTGTATAATGTAGAAAAATACCTTCAAAAGTGCGTTGACAGCGTTATAAATCAGACACTAACTGACATAGAAATCATACTTGTAAATGATGGTTCGAAAGATTCATCGGGAGAAATATGTGAACGGTATGCAGAACTTGACAGCAGAGTAAAATATATCTGTAAAGAAAACGGTGGAGTTGTATCTGCAAGAAAAGCAGGAACTAATCAGGCAACATCTGAATATATAACCTTTATTGATTCTGATGACTGGGTGAGTGAATCTTTTTTTGAAGAATTATACAACAATATTTCTGGATATGACCTTTTGATATCAAATCATTATATGGTCAAACCCGAGGTTGTAACCTATAAGAATGAATTGGCTGTCGGGGTATATGATACTTCTGAAAAAATGAAATATCTGATAGATAATATGGTATATGCAACCGCTCCGGAATTTACTAAAGATATGGCGTTTTTTACTTCTATATGGAGTAAATTATACAAAACAGATAAGGTAAGAGATACTTTCAAAGAATCAGACCCGAACATTTTTTATCACGAAGATAACGAATTCTTGTATAAGTATATTTTGAAATGTAGATCAGTAATCTGCACAGATATATGCGGATATTATTATCTTGACAGAGATGATTCGTGTCTGAATTCTGTTCATAACGACTATCTGCTTAATCTGAATAATTTTTATAATTCTTTACTTAAAACTTTCAGACAAAGCGAACATTCAGAATCGCTTATAAAACAGTTACAAATGTCACTTGTCTATCGTGGCACGACCAACATTCCGAGAACGATGGGATTCCATCCCGATTGTATTATAATAAGATATATCAATCCGTATCTCAATAGGCTTAATGGGAAAAAAGTGGCTTTGTATGGTGCTGGTCTTGTTGGAAAAGATTATTATTTTCAGATGAAAAAATCAAAATCGGGCGCACCTGTTTTATGGGTTGATAAAAATCATGCCCGTTATAGTGACCACCTTCCTGTATATCCTGTTGAAAATCTCAGAAATGCCGATTTTGATTATATTACCATAGCTGTTGAAAATGAAGAACTAGCGAACAAGATTAAAAACAACCTTGTCGGAATGGGAATTTCTCAAGATAAAATTCTCTGGGAAGAGCCAATAAGACTTTATTGATTTATGAGAATCATCCAATTGTAGAATGTAATAATAAATTTGTTTTACTTCATTAAAAAGGAGAGGTATATTTTTAAAATATACAAGAATAAATATGTTTTTATTTCCGTTTAAAGATATTAAAGAAAATTCCAAAGTTGTAATATATGCGTATGGAGTTGTCGGAAAGATATATGTTGAACAAATTCTGAAAACCGGATATTGTGAAATTGCTGCGGTAGTCGATAAGAAATATGCCGATAACATAAATACAGATATTGTTATGATAGGAATTGATAGACTTAAAGAAGTAACTTTTGATAAAATTATTATAGCTTTAAAAAAAGACGGAGAAAGAAAAGCAGTAAAAAAGCAGTTGATTTCAATGGGAATTGAAAATGATAAGATATATTCAGAAGATCCGATAGGCTATTCTTCTGTTTGTCATTATAAGCTTGATGAAAATCTGGAATCTTTATCAGATATAGTTTATGATATATCTACTAACTGGGATATGGATATCAGATATTGTGAACCTGTTATATCAGATATAAAAAGATATAATGAATCGATAGATATGATGGCAAGATTCAAACGATACATAAGAGAAGAAAAAAATCCCGAGAGAAACGTAATAATATTCAGATTATTATATGAAGCAGGCGTTTTTGATAAAGAACTCATGCAGCTGTATATGGAAAACATTCTGGGATTGACTGATATAAATAACATGTATCATCATTTTTTGGGGAGTACAAATGATATTTTTTATTATCCCGAATATCTGTATTCTGATTTTATATTGACAGAAGAAAGATAGTTGATAAACTCTGCAAGGGATACAAACTTAAAGTAAATAGAAAGAATCAGGGAAAGGATAAACTGAGAGTTGCGTTTATCTTCGGAATGCTTTTGAATCCTGATATAGGAAGAGAAGCGGTTATAGTTGAATATGCAAATCAACTTTGTTCAGCAGACTGTGAAGTAGGCATTTTTTTGGATAATGCGATAGCCAGAGTTTTTGGAAACAAAGATGCTGCAGGATTCAATAGCCGTTCTTATGAAAAAGCACACAAAAACGCTTTTGACAGCAGAGTAGAAATTCATTACAACGATGAACTGACCATTAAGCAGAAATTACAGTATCCGCTTGACCTTATATCAGAATATGATCCTGATGTTATCATTGATTTTACAGATGAATCAAGTGTTCTGACAGGGGTTTTATACGGCAAATATCCGATAATGTGTGTCGGAATTCGCGGTTCATCATCAAGCACATATTCTGATAGCTTTTTTACAAGATGCAAAGAAACTGCTATTCTGCAGGACAAAGAATATCGTTCGGTTGATGAGCATAAATTCATCGGCGAATGGCTGGATATTCCTCCGATTCCTGAAAATATTGAGTTGATGAACAGAAAAGAAAACAATCTTTCAGAAGATGATTTCGTTCTCGTAACAGTCGGAATGCGACTTGATGTTGATATCGATAATAATTTTATAGACCACATGTATGTTCTTATGGAAAAATATGATAAAATAAAGTGGATTACTGTTAGTTACAATTCAAGCGAATACCTTCTTGAAAAATGCGATGAAGCTATTAAACGCGGTCAAATGATACCATGGGGCTATGAAAAAAATCTTGCGGGATTTTATAATCTCTGTGATTTATATGTAAATCCCAACCGTAAGGGCGGTGGAATTTCTATAAGACATGCAATGGAAATGGGTGTGCCTGTTCTGATGAATAAATTTATTTCAGATGGTCTTATGAGTATAGGCGTTGAAAATGCTGTCGGAGATAATTATGATGAACTTTTTGATTATATCGAAAAACTTTATAATAACAGAGAGTTATATGAAGAGCGAAAAAGAATGACAAAGGAGTTTATCGATAAAAATCACGAAAATACTACATCGCAGAAAATAATCTCTGCGTTAGAAAAGACAATTAAAATGTTTGATGAGCGGAATTTTAAAAGGTGAAACAACTTTAGATAACATTGGTAGTAAATGCTAAATAAATTTTATACGATGTGAAAAGGAGTATATTATGAAAACTGAAATTTCTTATTTTGGATTTTCAAAAGTTATGCTTGAAAAACTTATTAATTATAATGACTTTAAAATTTGTAGTGTTATTACTCAATGTGGAAAAAGTAGTAATGATTTTTGGGAATTATGTAAAAATAATAATATTAATTGTTATAGTGTTGACAAAAAAGATTTAGAGAAATATGCCAACGAACTATCTGCTAAAAATGTTATTATGTATGAATTTGGTATAATTGTTCCTAACGCTATTTGTTCATCTTTTAATATTGTTAATTTTCATCCTGGAAATTTGAAAACTAATAGAGGCGCTAATCCAATTAGTTGGTCGATATTGGATCCTAATATAGGTGCAGAAATATGTGCATATAGAATTATTGATCAAATTGATTGTGGATACATTATATCTAGAAAAAAAGAAGATGTTAG
The DNA here is from genome assembly GCA_937901465.1 of uncultured Clostridia bacterium. GTDB lineage: Bacteria > Bacillota > Clostridia > Oscillospirales > Ruminococcaceae > RGIG4131. The sequence goes on from CALGTU010000077.1 coordinate 4,461, forward strand.
TGATAAAGATGATCCAATCAGTTTGAAGAAAAAGTTAGAATTAAATATTGATGTAATGCTGAAAGATGTAAATCAGTATTTCAAATTTTCAAGTACATATCCAACAGTATATGTAGAAAATGGAATTTATAGAAATAGGGTGAAACCTATAGACTATACAATTGATCTTCAAAATGATTCACCACAAATTATTATAAGAAAAATTAATTCGCAGATTCCGTATGATGGAGCAATTATTAATATTGATGGTGCAATAAATAGAGTAAAAAAATATAATGTGTCTGAAGATAAAATATTGATGGAACTTGATAGCGGAATGGTAACTTATGATATACTTGATAAATCATTTGAAATGATATAACAAAAAAGGAAGATAATTAATGAAAAAAGTGGCGGTTTTACAATCAAATTATATACCATGGAAAGGATATTTTGATATTATACATGATGTTGATTTGTTTGTTTTTTATGATGAAGTTCAGTATACTAAAAATGATTGGAGAAATCGTAATAAAATAAAGACACAGAATGACACAAAATGGCTGACTATTCCTTGTGGTTATGATCTTGACAGAAAAATTTATGAAGTAAAAATTAAGCAGGAGATACCTTGGCAGGAAAAACACTACAATACATTAGTAAATAATTATTCGAAATCACCATATTTTAAAAAATATAAGGAATTTATTGATTATGTATATTTGGACAAGCACTGGGAATATCTGTATGAATTAAATAGATATATGATTATTGAAATATCTAAAATGCTCGGAATAACTACTGAATTCGCAGATAGCCGTGATTATGAAACAAGTGGTGTTAAACACGAAAAGTTGTTGAATTTAGTTAAAGCCACTGATGCTGATTTATATTTATCGGGACTGGCAGCGAAAGATTATATAATTGAAGAAGATTATGGAAAAAATAATATCGAACTGGTTTATAAGGATTATAGCGGATATCCTGAATACAAGCAATTATATGAACCATTCAGACATGATGTAAGTGTCCTTGATTTATTATTCAATACAGGCGATGATGCACCATATTACATATGGGGATGGAGAGAATAAACTATTATCTGTAAAGATTGAAATAACTAAATAATTTTGAAAGGATTTTGTATATGTATTATGAAATAAACAGTGAACTTGAAAAAAAGTTTAAAATGACAGATTTTCCTTTGAATATTGGTGTAGAAGTTACCAATCATTGTAACCTCAATTGCATTATGTGTAATAACGATAAAATGAAGCGCCCCAAGGGGAATATGTCTATGGGTTTATATAAAAAAATAATAGACGAAGTTGCTTTAGAAAATCCTGCAACAAGAATATGGCTTGATTTTTATGGTGAAGCTATGATTGTGGGCTATAAGCTTTATTATATGGTTGATTATGCAAAGAAAAAAGGATTAACAAATGTTTGCATAAATACAAACGCAACTCTGATGAAGCCTGAGTATGCTGAAATGTTACTTGATTCGGGTGTGGATTATATTTCTATAGATTGCGATGGCTTTTCAAAAGAAGTATATGAATCAATAAGAGTAAATGCAGACAGAGACGTTTTTTATAAAAATGTTGAATATCTTCTTGAATATAAAAAGAAAATAAATTCTGATACTGTAATTGATGTTAAAATAATAGAGATGGAACAGAACAAACATGAAGTGGAAAAAGTTGTGGAATATTGGAGAAACAGAGGGGCATGGACCGCAGTCAGAAGATGTGCCGAATGGGTGGCAGAAAATGATAACCCTGTAAATGATGATATAAATATAGACAGAATAGCATGTGGCACTGCTGTGGGAACAGCTGTTATATCCTGGGATGGTATGGTTGGAGGTTGCGCATGGGATTATGATTGTACCATGAAATTCGGCGACATCAATAAAGAATCAATAAAAGAGATATGGATGAGAAGAAATGATCAGTTCTTGAAACTTCATTTTGAACACAGATGGAATGAACTTCCTAAAATGTGTCAGAACTGCACTGACTGGCGTGTAATCGGAGAAGAACGATTTGACGAAAACGGAAACCCTGTGAATAAAAGTTATAAAACCGAAGAGAAAATGTTCTGATATAAAAATAAAAGGTTGATAAAAATGATACCATTTAACAAACCGCCTTATATAGGCAAAGAAAATGAATATATCGCAAAAGCAATATCCAACGGCAAAATCTGTGGCGATGGCGAGTTTACAAAAAAGTGCAGCAGTTGGTTTGAAGACAGGACAGGCACTGAAAAAGTCCTGCTTACAACATCATGCACACACGCACTTGAAATGACCGCTATGCTATGCGATATACAGCCCGATGACGAAGTTATTATGCCTTCTTATACATTCGTTTCAACGGCGAACGCTTTTGTCAGAATGGGAGCTAAGATTGTTTTTGTTGACATTAGTCCTGATACAATGAATATTGATGAAAAACTCATCGAAAAGGCTATTACACCAAAAACAAAAGCGATTGTTCCCGTTCATTATGCAGGGGTTTCCTGCGAAATGGATACAATAATGGATATAGCCCGTAAGCACAATCTTTTTGTGATAGAAGATGCTGCACAGGGAATGATGTGTACATATAAAGGCAAAGCACTCGGAACAATAGGTGATTTTGGCTGTTATAGCTTTCACGAAACGAAAAATTACAGTATGGGCGAGGGCGGAGCGTTATTTATCAACGATAGAGCATATACCGAACAAGCCGAAATCATAAGAGAAAAGGGAACAAATCGTTCGAGATTTCTTCGCGGTCAGGTAGATAAATATACCTGGGTAGAAAAAGGCTCGTCATATCTTCCGAGTGAACTGAACGCAGCGTATCTGTATCCTCAGCTTGAAGAAGCAGAAACTATCAATAATTTCAGACTATATGTATGGCAGAAATATTATGACAATCTTGAATGTCTTGGTGACAGAATAGAACTTCCTTATGTGCCAGCTGAATGTAAACATAACGCTCATATGTTCTATATAAAGGTAAAGGATTTATCCGAACGCACTGAACTTATTGCGTATTTAAAAGAAAGAGGGATATCATCACCGTTTCATTATGTTCCGCTTCATAGTGCACCCGGTGGCATTAAATACGGAAGGTTTTCGGGTGAAGATAAATATACAACAAGAGAGAGTGAACGTTTACTTCGTCTTCCCTTGTATTATGGAATTTCAGATGAAGATGTTGAAAAAGTAATCAAAGAAGTCAGATCTTTTTTTGAGGGGTGATTTATAGATGAAAGGAATAATTCTTGCAGGCGGAAACGGAACAAGGCTGTATCCTATTACAAAAGCTGTATCAAAACAGTTATTGCCTATATATGATAAGCCGATGATATATTATCCGCTTTCTGTACTTCTTCTTGCAGGGATAAAAGATATACTCATTATTTCTACACCTCAGGCGATAGATGATTACAAAAACCTTTTAGGTGATGGAACAAGGCTTGGAATAAGCATTGATTATAAAATTCAGAAAGAGCCTAAAGGTATTGCCGAAGCATTTATCATCGGAGAGGATTTTATCGGCAACGACAATGTATGTCTTATACTCGGCGATAATGTTTTTTATGGACAGAACCTTACTGCTGTTCTTAACAATGCAATAAAAAACAATGAAGGAGCTACCGTTTTCGGCTATCCTGTAAAAGACCCAAAAGCTTTCGGTGTTGTAGAATTTGATGATAACCGAAAGGTAATATCTATCGAAGAAAAACCACAGAATCCTAAATCAAGATATGCTGTTCCCGGGTTGTATTTTTATGATAATAATGTTATTGATATAGCTAAGTCGATTGCTCCTTCGGAAAGAGGAGAACTTGAAATTACTGCTGTAAACAATGCTTATCTTGAAAAAGGAAAACTCAATGTAAAATTATTCGGCCGTGGTATAGCCTGGCTTGATACAGGAACTCCCTCAGGAATGCTTAAAGCGAGCGAATATGTTGAGGCCGTTCAGACAAGACAGGGATTTTACATATCCTGTATAGAAGAAATAGCTTGGCGCAGAGGGTTTATATCAGAAGAGCAACTTTGCAATATAGGAAACGAACTTAAAACAACAGAATACGGACAATATATATTGTCATTAACGGAGTAATTATGAAAATAGTAGTAACAGGTGGAGCAGGTTTTATAGGCGGGAATTTTATTCATTATATGATGAATAAATACAAGACATATGAGATTATCTGTGTTGATTGTTTAACGTATGCGGGAAATTTATCAACTCTTGATCCGGTAAAAGATAAACAGAATTTCAGATTTGAAAAAACAGATATTACTGATCGTGTCAGAATCTATGAATTATTCGAAAAAGAAAAACCTGATATTGTAGTGAATTTTGCGGCAGAAAGTCATGTTGACCGTTCTATTGATAATCCTGAAATCTTTTTGAAAACCAATATTTTAGGAACACAGGTTCTGATGGATGCTTGTCTGAAATATAATGTAGGGCGTTATCATCAGGTATCTACCGATGAGGTGTATGGTGATTTACCGCTTGACAGACCTGATTTGTTTTTTACAGAAGAAACACCCATACATGCTTCAAGCCCTTATTCTGCATCAAAAGCAAGTGCTGATTTATTGGTTCAGGCATATAACAGAACATACGGATTACCCGCTACAATTTCTCGTTGTTCAAATAATTATGGGCCCTATCATTATCCCGAAAAATTGATACCGCTTATGATAATCAAAGCTCTTAATAACGATAGCCTTCCTGTTTATGGTGACGGATTGAATGTCCGTGACTGGTTATATGTAGAAGACCACTGTCGTGCGATAGATATGATTATACATAACGGCAAAATCGGGGAAGTTTATAATGTGGGCGGACATAACGAAAAGGGTAATATTGAGGTTGTAAAACTGATACTTGATATTCTTGGAAAACCACATAGCCTGATTTCATATGTAGAAGACAGAAAAGGCCATGACAGAAGATATGCTATTGACCCTAAAAAGATAAATAACGAATTAGGCTGGTCACCCGATACCTCTTTTGAAACAGGAATTGAAAAAACGGTAAAATGGTATCTCGATAACGAAAAATGGTGGAAAGAAATATCAGAAAAATAAATATCGATTGTATCATAAATATGCTTGATGAGCAAATATTTATTGATTCAAAAAAATCGGAGGATATTATGGAAAATATTATCAAAAACAAAGACCTTGTTTTATCCTGGCTTGAGGATGATGAATCAAGATTTATTTTTGAAAGAAGATATAAATATACCATAGATTCATTGAAAAATAATAAATGGTGGCAGGTAAGCAATTGCTCATCAGAAAAATTAAACGATTTTGACTATATGTTTGAAATGATTAAATCTTATCTTCTTAAATATGACGAAACAAAAAAGATGTTGGATAAATCAAATATGTACATATATGGCGCAGGTCAAAGGTGGAAAATATTCAGGAAAGCCATTGGGTTTATTCCAAGCATAGATATTAAAGGAATAATTGATGGTTCACCTGAAAAAATCGGAACTGTTGATGAATATCTTGGTATTAAAATAAGTTCTCCTTCTGAAGTTGATTTCAGCAAAATTGATTGTCTTGTAATAACTGTAAAATCAGAAAAGATGATAAAAGAAATCAAAGAAAAAATCATCTCGCTTGGCGTGAAAGAAGAAAATATTATTATTTTATCAGAGTTGATTGACAATTATCAATATTTTGATGAAGTGATAAATTTCGAAGAAGAGGAAACATTTGTTGATGTTGGTGTTTTTGACCTGACCACTACACTTAAATTTTTTGACTATTGCAATAAAAACAATGTCAGAAAAGCAAAATCAATAGCGTTCGAACCTGATAACATCGCATATGAAAATTGCAAAAAAATAAAATCAGAACATCCTGATTATGATATAGAACTTTTAAAATATGGTTTATACAGCGAAAATACAACATTGAAATTTGTTGAAACAGCAAATTCAGCCTCTTTTATATCTGAAAAAGACGGAACGGTTTCTATTGATGTTGTTGCTTTGGATAACGCAGTTGACGAAAAGGTTACATTTATAAAAATGGATGTTGAAGGAGCAGAACTTGAAGCATTGAAGGGTGCTGCCGAAACGATAAAGAAATACAGACCAAAACTCGCTATATCCATATATCACAAGCCTGAAGATATAATAGAAATTCCTATGTATATCAAATCACTTGTTCCTGAATATAAACTGTATATGAGACATTACAGCTGGGGCGAACATGAAACAGTATTATACGCTTTACCTTATTGAATAAACTAAACACTCCCCGCAACCTTATATGGTTGCGGGGAGTGTTTTTATTCTTTGTTTTCTCTTTGCTTTTTCTTGCGTTCGGTTTTGTTTTTATACATTTCCTCGTCGGCAATTTTGAAAAGGTCCTGATACTTTGAATTTTCTTCTGCAATGGCATAACCGAGTGAAAACTTTAAGGGAACAGTAAGTCCCTTAGAAAGAGTTGCCTTGCTGGTGCTCTGGATATACTGAAGCGTTTCGATAGCCTTCATAAGCTCTTCTTCGCTGTCATATTCATAAAGGAAGAGAACAAATTCATCTCCGCCCTGTCTTGATGCGATACTGCTCTTTATACCGAAATTGTTTATGATATCTGCTATCTTTTTAAGATATATATCGCCCTTTTCATGACCATATGTGTCGTTTATCTGTTTAAGACCATCAGCGTCTATCATGATAACAGCACTTTGTCCGAGCATTTCTCTGTCTGCGAAAAGTTCATCGAGTTTTTCTGTAAGTCCTCTTCTGTTATAAAGACCTGTAAGGTCATCAACATCTCTTTCGTGTTCTATATTTTTAAGTTTCTGTATCTCATCGGTAACATCAATGACGATTCCGAAAACAACGCCTTCGTTTTCAGTTTCTTCGATACGGATATATTTTTCGCCTATCTGATAAATTCCCGTTTCGTTTTTAACAGGGGTTGTTTTTATTCCTTCGATAAACGCAGAAAATTTTCCCTTATCAGAAGAGAGGGCTTCCATTGTTTTTTCGTCTTTTCCGAAAATTACGGGGATATGTTCGGTGTATCTAACCTTATTCATTTTTCCGCCGAATTCATATGTTCCGATATGAAGATTTGTCTTGCTTAAAATATAAGACATACGCTCGTTGTTGGCGAGAAGGCTTTTTACCATTTCGTTGATATAAGAACTGAGTTCAAAAAACTCCTTACTGTTTTTAACATCAACTGTTTCTTCGAGATTTCCCTCTGAAATTGTCTGTAATTTTTCGTTTACATCGTGTATTCCCTTAACGACGCATTTATCCATATATTCAATAACTGCATTCGCAAGCATTATAGAAAGAGCGATAAGCGCAAGTGTTATCCAGAAAACAGTCATCGGTGCTCTGCGATAAAGTGTATTTGCATTAACAACACGACCAACATGATAGTTTTCTCCGATTTTTTCAAAAACGCAGAAACAAAGCGTTCCGTCAATAGTGTTGTGGAAGCCGTCGGGGTCGGTTTCTATTCTTTCCATATTAAAGCCTACATCTGTAGCTTTTCTGCCCACCATATCGGTTTCGCTTGAACCCACAATTTCTTCGGTTTCACAGTCGATAGCATAGTAGTTTGCATCGGGGCTTACTCTGAAAAGTGAGAAGATATATGAAAGCTCATTCTTTTCGGTAATCTTCATAACGTTGACAGGTTCCATTCCTATCTGAACTATGAATTCGCCCTTTTCGCTCCATACAGCAGAATACTGCATAGGCTTGCTTTCGGCGGTGTTGGGTGTTATATCCTGAACAAGTTTTAATGACTTATCTTTAAGCATCGGTTTAAAGAACGATATCTGTTCGCCTGAATCGAATGTAAGACCATAGTATTTCGGGTGAGTTCCCGCATAGATTTTTCCTGTTTCATCAAAAATATGTATTTCGTCGATTTCAACCGATTTCGCAATTCTTTTGAGTTCATACATATTGTTTATCGCATCAGGGTCGCTTTCTAGAATTCTCGCAACGAGTTCTGCGTTGTTAAAACAGGTCTGATAATATTCTTCTTCGATTTCTCTGAGTTCTTTTTGATTTTCATCGATAAGTTGGGTCATCTGCTGTAAGGTTACATGTGCATCGTCAACCGCACGCAGCTGTTCTGTAAAAAGCTGAACCAAAAACAGCATCAGAACTATGAAGAAAACAAGTATAGCAGTTATTCTATACATATACCTGCTGATTATTTTGTCAAGTGATTTCATACATATTTCTCCGAATTTTTTAGTATAGAGTAATTATATCACAATAAAAAAATAGTTACAATATTAACAAATAGGTATTTTTTAAATAAAATGTGTCGATTTTGAAAAAATTTATAATAGAAAAGGGTATCGTAAAAAAACACGATACCCTTATAGTTTATTTACTTTCACAGACGGATATAAAACAGTCGTCTCTTTCTTCTGTAAAAAAATCCGATTTTGTTGTGTCTGCCTCTTTAAGACCATGAGAAAAACCCTCGCCTGTCATCTTTATGAAACTTTCCTTCATTGTCCAGATTTTTGTAAATTCTTTCGCTTTATCGGAGGAATTTTCAATCTGTATAAGTTCATTTTCAGAGCATACCTTCTCTGCCATTCTCTGAGAAAAAGGTCTGATATCTTCCGCGTCAACGCCGATTTCTTTATCGGATATAACGCATACACAGCATTTTTTAGAATGACTTATGTTGAAGAAAATATCGTTCCTGTCTTTAAGATAAGGTTTTCCTTGTTCTGAAAAATGAAGTTCAAAATTTACTATGCCATAATCATTTTCAAGAGCTTTTTTCAGAAGATTATAACAGATAAATGATTTTTTTCTGTCTTCTTCTTTTTTATATCTTCCTGCTCTTTCTATAACGGAATGAGGCATGTTTTCTATAATTTCAGAAAGTTCTTTATCAGAAAGTTTTTCAAAATCAGAATAAAAGTAAAGTTTAAACATTATGCTTTTTTCTTTGAAGTCTTTTTCTTGGCGGGCTTTTCTTCTTTCTTTATTGTGTCAACAATATTCTTGAATTCAAGTGCCTTTTCAATGCTTCCTTCGATTTTGAGTTTCCCTACTGTATAGGCAAAAACGGGGTCAAGTTCACCGGCAATAAGCTTGAGGAAATCTTCAGCACCCATAATGAATTTGCAATCTCTGTCGTAGTATTCATAGGGTTCACAGAAAACCTGTCTGTCTTTGAGTTCGATATAGAAAGCACCTTCGCCTTCACCTTCGATATTGACCTGAACAGCAAGATGTCCGCCCATATGGCTTACATCGCTCTTCATAACGATTTCTTTTGTTTTGTTAAAAATTTCTACGTATGTCATAATTTATCTCCTTATATCAGGTCGCCCTGTTTAGTCTGCTGACGCTTGATTTTCTTAGAAGTAGTCTTGTCAAATTCTTCGTTTCTTATGCGGATTTTTCTGATTGTTTTTGCTGATGTAACTGTTGTGTTGATAGCCTTTATAAGTTCAGAAATTTCAGCATTTATTTCGTCAGTTGATTTATCCTTGAAATATTCGGCATTCGGGAAGATTTCCGCTGTGATAAAGCCTTCTTCAGCATAAACCATAACTTCGGCAATCATATCTTTTCCTGCAAACTTGTTTTCGATTTCTTCGGGAGAAACATTTTCACCGTTGCTTAAAATGATAAGATTTTTCTTTCTTCCTGTGATGAAAACATGGTTGTTTTCAACATAACCGAGGTCACCTGTGTGAAGCCAGCCGTCTGCTGTAAGGACTTCAGCAGTAGCATCGGGGTCTTTATAGTATCCCTTCATAACAGAGGGGCTCTTTACAACGATTTCGCCGTCTTCAATTTTAACTTCACAACCCTTTACGATTGTTCCCACATCGCCGAAGCTTTCATCTGTAAAGAGAGAAGATGTTATACGGGGAGAACATTCTGTCATTCCGTAACCCTGAGATATGGGAATACCGAGTTCCTTATATCCGCTCTGAATTTCAGGTGCGAGATAAGCACCGCCACTGTAGATACCTTTGAGTCTTCCGCCAAAAACAGCCTGCGCTATCATCTGAGGGGGAATTTCAGGCTTCGCAGCAGATGCTGCTTTAATCTGCTTTAAGATAGTTTCCGCAATCATAGGAACGAGAAGAATGATTGTAGGCTGGAAAAGCTTTAAGTTCATCGCAATTCTCATAATAGAATCGTTTACGCAGATTGTTGTTCCATAGCGAAGACCTAAGAGAATATCACAGGTAAAGCAGTAAACATGATGAATAGGAAGAACAGTCATTATTGTTTCTTCGGGAGTACTTTCGTTTTCACAGCACATTGTGTTGTCGATAAGGTTGCCGTGAGTAAGCATAACACCCTTGCTTTTTCCTGTTGTTCCCGATGTATAAACGATTGCCGCGAGGTCATCTTCCTTGATTTCGGGAAGAGTTTCAGCTTCACTGTATTCAGAAACAATCTTTTCTGTTGAAACAATACCTTCTGTTTCCTGAAGAGGAATATAATACTTGACATCAGGACAGTTTGCTTTTATAGCGTCAATCATGGGAGTGTATTTTGTATCATAGAAGAATACAGAAATATCAGCTCTCTGTAAAAGCTCGCAAAGGTCAGGGCAGGGGAGTTGTGCATCAAGCGGAACTATGGGGTTCCCTGTTGAAACAGAGCCAAAATAGCTTACGAGATAAGCATAACTTGTAGGACCTATTACTGCCGCGTGGAATTTTTCGCCGATTTCTGTCAAAAGATAGTTTGCGAGTTTATGACAATCAGATTTAAAATCGTTGAATGTTTTTTCAACTACATCCTTGCCACATTTTTCTTTGAGGAAAATTCCTTCACCATAAAGGGCAGCAGCGCGTTCGTAAAGGTCACGGAGAGTTTTGACTGTTGTCTTATTCATAAAAATTCTCCTTTAAGAATTAATACTTGATTGATGCGATATACCTCATAGCATCGCCTACTGTCTGAAGATTTGTAACCTGTGATTCGTCAACAACGATATCGAATTCCTGTTCGATTTCGCCTAAAAAGCTCATAAAGTCGTATGAATTGAATCCGAGGTCTTCAATGAATCTTGAATCTTCTGTAACTTCTTCGGGGAGAACGTCAACATAATTTGTGATGATTTTTGTAAATTTTTCAAACATAATAATTAACTCCTTTTTATTTCTATATCATATCAAGTATTTCGCCTACTGTACGCTGAGGGTCTTCAATTCCTCTGAAAAGTGCACGGCAGATGTAATAATAAAGATATTCCATTTCGTATTCGGTAACGGCGTCTTTTCTGTATTCAAAGTTGAAATCAAGACCGTTATCTTCGGCTCTGTGCATAACCGTAAGGTAAAGTGGCTGTCCCGCAACGCCGTTTGTATACCACATTGTTTTATAGTTGATATCAGGCATTTCGTTTTCTTTACGCTGTAAAGTCATAGGCTGATATGTAAGACTAAGGCTTTCATAGCTTGTTCCGGGAGCATTTTTCCAGTGTTTTGCTCTTCTTATCGTGTAATCGATAGGGTCGAAGTTTGCGTGACGGAAGAGCTTGTTCTGTTCAGCCTGAATAATTCCCAAAGCTTCAAGGAATGTTGTTTCGGGTTCGATATATGTTCTTACAGGGAAGAAATGAATTCTTGTTCCGCCCGATTTCTTTTCAAGGAGAGTTCCTCTTCTTGCAACACAGCTCTTTACAGAAACGTCCTTTTCATCGCCATTGAACTTTGAAAGGATTGTTCTAAGGCCCATAAGAAGAAGTGTCGCCATAGGAATTTTATTGTCAAGACAGAACTGCATAAGTCTTTCCGAAGGTTCTTTTTCAAGATGATAAACAGCAATAGCCGCTTCAGGATTTCTGCTTACAACCATAGCATATCTCTGGTCGGGATTGTTGTTTTCTCTTCTTTGTGTTATAAGTCTTCCCATTCCGTTGAAGTCGGTATACATAGGCTCAGACTTTGTGATTTCGTTCATCCAGAATTCTTCGTCTTTCTTGTAAGCCGCAGAGCCTGCTTCGTATTCAAGGTCTTTTTCAACAGCCTTTAAATATCTCATCATAGGCTTTGGCATTTCTGTGTTGTAAACGAGATGACAATATGCCTTCAAAACATATTCGTCGAACATAATAAGTGAACTTGAGTCCATTGTCATATGGTCAACCTTTAAGTATGTTCCGTTGTATCCGTTAGGAAGTTTTATGATAGCTATGTAGTTCATAGGAGAATTATATCTTTCAAACGGAACAGCTGTCCATCTTCTCATTTCATCGTGAGCGTCTTCTTCGTTCCAGCCTGAAAAATCGAAAACGGGGATATCTCTGTCGTCATTAGGAACGATATACTGATATACTGTATCGTCTTCGTCTTTTAAAAATCTTATTCTCATCGAGTCAAATTCTTCATAAGCCATTTTGATTGCTTTTTTAAGAGCATCGATATCAAAATCGTTCTGAACATAAAATCCCGAACCGATATTAAGAACCTGATGTGCTGAGAACTTTATTGTGTAGTTATGTATTCTCTGTGCCGCGGTTAAGGGATAGCATTTTAAAACCGCACCGTTTACTTCAAATTCCTTCATATTCTACCTCCTTTGGATTAAAGAGTGAAAAATCTTCCGATAAAGTCCTTTACCTTTTCTTCATAAAGTGCAGGATTTTCATAATAACTAGCACCGTGTCCTGCGTTTTCAACATATAAAAGTTCTTTTTCTGAATTACAAGCGTTGAAGTTTCTTTCTGTCATATAAACGGGAACAAAATCGTCTTCTTTTCCGTGAATGAAGAGGATAGGAATATCTGTCTTTACAACAGCATCAAGTGTTGAATAATCCTTGAAACCATATCCTGCTTTTTTGTTGCAGATTCTGTTGTTCATATTCATAACGGGGAATTGAGAGAGTTTGTAATCTCTTTTTAAGATGTGTGAGAAAACATCATAGGGTGATGTGAATGCACAATCTGAAACAACCGCCTTGACTGACTTTGAAATATCATCAAAACCTGTTGCCATAACAGCTGTTGATGCGCCCATTGAAACGCCGTAAAGAAGAATGTTCTTCTTTTTCTCAAATCTTTCGTCTATATAATTTATCCATGAGAGGCAATCGTATCTGTCAAGAATACCGAATCCGATATAAGCACCTTCACTTTCGCCGTGTGAACGGCTGTCAACCAGAAGACAATCAAATCCGAGTTTATGCATAAATGCCGCGAAAGAACAGTTGCTCATTTTCTGGCTTGTGTATCCATGAAAGCAGATAACGAGATTATCAGAAGGTTTTTCTGCGGGATAATAATCACCGATGAGATTAAGGTCATCCCTTGATTTTATTTCAATTCTTTCCTTGGGAAGAGAGAGCATAAATTCCTTATTAGGCTCAATTATCTTCATATATTCCTGCCACTTCTGTGCGTCGGCCATTTCGTCCATATCAACCTTAACGCCATCCTGACGAGGAATGACTTTTTTAAAGAGAACATTTGCGGTCAGTGCTGAACCTGCGGTTAAAAGTGCCGCCGCGCTGACAGCTATACCTGCTGCTATAAATCCTGCGTTCATAAAAATCACCTTTCCTTAAAAATATACCGCCTAAAATTATACCATATTTTTTGTATTCTGTAAAGAATTCAAATATGTATAAAAAATAAAAAATCCCAAAGTGATTATTAGGCTGTCCTTACAATAATCACCTTGGGAAATGTAGTTATTTCTGTTTTTTCTTTTTCTTCTTTTCTTCTTTTTCCTGCTTGTCGTCTTTTCCGCCTATCCCTCTTTCTTCGGGGACGATATTTGTAGGAAGAAGAATATATCTTTCGTTATGGAATTTATCAACCGTCATTTTATCTATTTCGAAAAATTCCATAAGTTCTTCATCAGAAACATCGGGGCGGAAAGTTCTTCTGTGAAGTTTTCCGAAACGCAGGTAGTTATAATTTTTCCAGATGATGAGAAAAAGAGTAACTATAAGTGCCGCTATAATAAGAATGAAGAAATATCTTTTTATTTCAAAAATCATCTCTCTTGTGAAAAAGAGAAATTCGGGAAGATACCAGCCAAACTGAACAGCAAGCATACCGTAAGCAAGGTATAAAACATAGACGAGCATAATTATCCAGCCGAGAACTGTAAGTATCCACTCAATGACCTTTTTCCATTTCTTCTGTTTTCCTGAAATAACATGGTCGTCAAAATCATAGTCAACTTTCTGTCCGTAAGGTCTCGAACGTGCGTCAACAAAACGATTTTCATGTTTTTCCATAAAGGCTCCCTCCTTTTCCGGCTATTGAAGTCCTCTGTCGGGACTTTCCCATGTTGCGAGTTTCTTCTTTTTTCCTAAAAGAAGCGGCAATGAACATATAACAACAATCGCGTTGATATACCAGTAACAGAACGGATACCATATCGCCGCAATCGCATTTTTCATAAGTTCGTTATCGTATTTTCTGTCAAGTGCCATGGCAACAAAGAACTGTATAAGACAAACAAGAGAAAGGAACAGACTTTTCCATATGTAAGGCAAAGCGTCCCATGTTCCGTTGAAGATAAGACCGATAACGAGAATTATCGTCAGTATCAGCCAGCATATCGCCCAGAGTATTGTAAGTAACTGTTCGAGATAAATGGTGAACATTCTTCTTGTTTTCCAGCTTTTGAAGATGTTTCCGTGTCGGCGGAGTATTTCCATTCCACCTTTTGTCCAGCGTTTTCGCTGATTGTAAAGTCCCTTTATAGTTTCAGGAACAAGCATCATACAAAGAGCACGGGGTTCGTATCTTACATCCCAGAATTTCTTTTCAAGTTTCCAGGTAACACCGATATCTTCTGTAATCATATCTCTGTCCCAGAGTCTGCAATCCATAAGTGCGCGTTTTCTGAATGCAACAACAACGCCCGAAACTGTCATAACCTTGCCCCATATTCTTTGGGTTCTCTTTATGAGGCTTATGATACTTGCATATTCGCAAAGCTGAAGTTTTGCGAGAAGTGAGTTTCTGTTTCTTACTCTGGGATTTCCTGTTACAGCACCTACTCTTTCACTGTTGAAAGGCGTTGTGAAATGCGGAACCATATAGTTTAAAGCATCGGGAGTAAGATAAGAGTCAGAGTCGACCCCTACAAGAATTTCACCCTTTGAAGCTAAAAGTCCTAAATAAAGAGCATTTGCTTTTCCGTTGTTTTCTTTAAGGTCGATAAATCTTAAGTTTTCGTATTTCGGTAAAAGACTTAAAACTATCTCTGAAGTGTTATCCGAACTGCCGTCGTTTATCGCGATAATTTCATAATTCGGATATCTTATCTTAGAAAGTTCCTCAACGGTTTTTTCTATTGTTTCCGCTTCGTTGAAACAGGGAACAAGTATCGAAACCATGGGCGTTTCGTATAAAGGGATAGGTTTTTTCTTTTCGTTTGTTATGTAAAACATAACCCCACCTACCATCCACATAACAGACATTATGGCAGGATACCAGAAAACGAATATTTCCATCAGTCGCAAAAGCACAAAATCCCTCCTTGTTTTTTCTGCATAATGCGTCGTAATCCGTCATAATCATTGTAACATTTTGTTAATACTTTTTCAAGAGAGATATAGGGGTGATAATAACCAAAAATATCGTAGTTTAGGCAATAGAATATGGTTAATTGTTATTCACGAATATTTTTTAACATTTTTTTGCGTCATAGATGTCGTATACAATCACATCATCGTATTACTACACTAAATTATGCATAATGACGATTTTATGACTTTAAACCGATGGAGCATCGTCTGTATTTGTCGTAGAATAGGGAAAAACAGATAAGACGGCTTGAAAAAAATAGTAAAAAAGTGTAAAAAAACTATTGAAAAACGATTTGAGATGTGATAAAATGATACTCGTGATTGAAAAATTCAATCGAAATCTTAAAAATTAAGGAAGTGCTTAATTGTGAGCCGTACAGTTGGAACAATATCAAGAGGAGTAAGAGCGCCTATCATCAGACAGGGCGACAACATTGTTGAAATCGTTACAAATTCTATTCTCGAAGCATCAAAGGAAGATGGCTTTGAAATCCGCGACAGAGATATCGTTGCTATGACAGAAGCTATCGTTGCAAGAGCACAGGGCAACTATGCAACAGTTGATGATATTGCGAGTGATGTAAAGGCAAAATTCGGCGGTGAAACAGTCGGCGTTATTTTCCCTATCCTCAGCCGTAACCGTTTCGCTATCTGCCTCAGAGGCATCGCAAAGGGTGCAAAGAAAATCGTTCTTATGCTCTCATACCCCTCAGATGAAGTAGGTAATCATCTCGTAAGCCTTGATGCACTCGATGAAAAGGGCGTTAACCCCTATACAGATGTTCTTACTCTTGAAAAATACCGTGAACTTTTCGGCTATGAAAAGCATACATTCACAAACGTTGACTATGTTGAATATTATGAAAGCATTATCCGTGAATGTGGTGCTGAATGTGAAATCATTTTCGCAAACAATCCTAAGGCAGTTCTCTCATATACAAAGAATGTTCTCTGCTGTGATATTCATACAAGAGCGAGAACAAAGCGTATCCTTAAAGCATCAGGTGCTGAAATAGTATTCGGTCTTGATGAAATCCTCAATAAGTCGGTTAATGGAAGCGGATACAACGAAAACTATGGTCTTTTAGGTTCAAACAAGGCTGATGAAGACAGAGTAAAACTCTTCCCCCGTGAATGTCAGCCCGTTGTTGACGCTATCGCAGAAAAGCTTAAAGCTGCAACAGGAAAGAATGTTGAAGTTATGGTTTATGGAGACGGCGCATTCAAGGATCCCGTAGGAAAGATATGGGAACTTGCTGACCCCGTTGTTTCTCCCGCTTACACAAAGGGACTTGAAGGAACACCCAACGAACTCAAACTCAAATACCTTGCCGATAACGATTTTTCAGACCTTTCAGGTGATGAACTCAAAAACGCTATCAAGGGCAAGATTCAGGAAAAAGACGATAACCTTGTTGGTCAGATGGCTTCAGAAGGAACAACTCCCCGTCGTCTTACAGACCTTATCGGTTCACTCTGTGACCTTACATCAGGTTCAGGCGATAAGGGAACACCTATAGTATTCATTCAGGGTTATTTCGATAACTACACAACAGAATAATTGAAGTTTAAAAAACCGCCGTCTCATTATAATCTGACGGCAGTTTTTATTCCATAACAAAATCAAAGGAGAAATAAGGTATGAAAACAGCTTTTAATCCCGCAGATATTCTTCTTCCCAAGAATACCGATATGAATAAATGGACAGTAGTCGCTTGTGACCAGTATACAAGTGAACCTGAATACTGGGACGAAGTTTACAACGAAGTAGGCGAATGTCCCTCAACATTAAAACTCATTCTTCCCGAACTTTATCTCGAAGAACCCGATGTAGCACAGCGTATCGATAAAATCCACGCTGAAATGAACAAATATATGGCAGACGATATTTTCGAAGAATATAAAGATGCTATGATTTATGTTGAAAGAGTTCAGAGTAACGGCATTGTTCGTGCAGGTATCATAGGCGGAATTGACCTCATGGAATATTCATTCGAAAAGGGAAGCACATCACAGGTAAGAGCAACAGAAGCAACTGTTATAGAAAGAATTCCCCCGAGAATAAAGGTAAGAGAAAATGCACCGTTAGAACTTCCTCACATAATGATTCTTATCGATGATGAAAAGAATACAGTTATTGAACCCCTCGCTGAATGTAAATCACAGATGAAGAAACTCTATGATTTCAATCTTATGCAGGGTGGCGGAAGCATCAGCGGTTATCTCGTAGATAAAGCTATGCAGGAAAAGGTTATGTCAGCACTCGAAGTTCTTGGTGATAAAGATGAATTCAACAAGAAATATAATCTTTCTGATACCCCCGTTCTTCTTTTTGCTATGGGCGACGGAAACCATTCACTCGCAACAGCAAAGACATTTTATGAAAATCTTAAGAAAAACAATCCCGATAAGGATTTTTCAGATCACCCCGCAAGATATGCGCTCGCTGAAATTGTAAACCTTCATAGTAAAGCACTTGAATTTGAAGCAATCCACAGAATTGTCAAGAACCTTGATATCGAAAAACTCATATCTGCTATGAATGATGAACTCGGTCTTACAGATGAAAAGACAGAACAGTCATTTACATATTACTACAACGGTGTAGAAAAGAAAGTGTTTATAAAGAATACAACTTCAAACCTCACAGTCGGTTCATTACAGATTTTCCTTGATAAATATCTTAAAGAAAACGGCGGAGAAATCGACTATATCCACGGCACAGACGCAGTTAAAAAACTCGCCGATAAGCATAACGGAATAGGCTTTATCCTTCCCGATATGAACAAGAGCGAACTTTTCCCGACAGTTATCAAGGACGGCGCTTTACCCAGAAAAACTTTCTCAATGGGACACGCCGCAGACAAGAGATTCTATATCGAAAGCAGAAAAATCACAAAGTAAAAAAATCATCCCCGTTGCCTTTAAAGACAACGGGGATTTTGTTTTAAAATTACCATGTCCAGTCAGACATAAATCTGCTGAGTTTGGTTTCTTCACCTGTTTTGATCTGTTGTTTTTTCATTTCATTTGCAAGCCCCATAGCAATGAGTATCACACCTGCGAGTGCAAGGTAGACAAGCCATGCTATGCTGTCTTTTTGTCCAAAGCTGAGAAGTATTCCTGATATAACCATTGAACTTACAGCGAGGACAAACCAGCGTTTTTTCTTTATGATAAATGAAATAAAAAGCATTATGAAAAGAACTGTTCCTATAAATACAGCGTCAAATGTATCGCCTGATATGAATGATTCTACAAAGAGAATTATAAGGGATATAATCGCCATGATGAATGAGAAATTATCAGCGCCCTTAGGATGATCTTTCCATACGAGTTTTATCAGAACACAATAGAAGAATACGGGCAGGAGATTGAACTGAACAATTATCAGTTCGGGAATTTCGCCGAAGGGCTGGAACCAGAAAAGCGGGAAGATGAAAAGTCCCGAAATGGTTATGAATATGCGGTTTAAAACAGAACTGTGTCCCTTTCTCATAAGGTTTAAAGTAAGAAGTGAAAGGGCTAAAATTCCGAACCATTCTTTCATATCGCCCGGTGCTTCAAAAAGATATGCAATAACGGGTAAAAAAGCACCTATAGAGAAAACATCTGAATAAACACCTTCAAAGAGTTTTTCTCTGAAAAGTATACGTCCTGCTATAACAAGCATCACAAAAGGAATAATGAGCATATCCGCTTCACATAAAACAGATACGGCAACAGGAAGAATTATAACAGGAAGAATGAGGTTTAAGGTGTTCTTTTTGAAAACCGATATAACCCCTGAACATATTGCAATAATCGTTCCGAAAATAACAAGTGATAATTCATCAGCAACACATCCCGAAACCATAAGACACGAACTTATAACAGGAAGTGAAATCCATAAGAACATCTTTATCGGATTGTTTACATTTGTGAATGCCTTGTATATTTCAGAAAGAACAGAGAATGCAAAGATTATAAGCAACGCAATGGCGGGGAAACAGAATATAAACGAGAGGTCATCTAAAAACTTAAATCCTATCATAAACGATGTTAAAAGAATCGCTCCGTTTACGAGATTTATGCCACCATATTTTTCGCTGGGGAGAGAATGTTTTATAAAGAAAACAACTGTATATCCGATAACGAAAATAAGTGGAATGAAATCCGCACTTTCCCATATCAGACAGGAAATCAGGAATACAGGGATTACAAAAAAGAACGAGAATCCATAAGAAACCGCGTATTTTCTTGCTTTGGGAACAAACAACAAAACGGATGCTATTATGCAGAAAAGAACCAAAACCACTGACATAGCAATGTTAGGGATATCGACATCATAAGAAAAACTTGTGAGTGTAAAGACAGGCATCGCCAACTGGAAAGTAAATATCGGACAGAAGATTTCAGCAATTATTCCCTTATTGAAGATAACCATAACTATCGCTGATATAAGAAGAACAGCCATTGAAACAAATCTTGATTCTGTAGAATCTGTTGTTGCTATAAAAGATGAAATAATCGCATAGATTCCGAAAATAATGTCGTTTGCGTATTTTGTGTTTAAAACATTCTTTAAAGAGGTAATATTTATAAGTAAATAATAAGCAAGAACTACAACAAACGGAATAATAATAGTTTCGATAAAGTTAAGGTCGAAGAGAAGAATCAGATCTGTTATAAACCATATAAAAGAAACGAAGGTGAATGATTTAAGAACATCTGTTTTATGACGGATAGAAAGTATGAGAAATTCTGCCGTTACCAAGAATGATGAAAGTATGATCTGCCATGAGATAGATTTTTCTCCCGCAAGGCATATTATAACATCGATAGCTGCAAGAATTCCTGCCAAAACAGCAACAGAAATTCCGAAATATTTAAGTATGGCTTTCATTTTTTCGGAGAATATTCCCATAAACGAAAGAACACCATAGATAACTGCGGTTGTTGTTATTGTGAGTATTACCGCTGAGAAATTGTCGGGGTCAAAGCCTGTAAAGAGTGATATTGTTATGAATATTGCAAATAAAGAAACCGAGAAACCGCTGTTTTTTTCCGAAACTGTATTTGTAAGGAAACAAACGGCATAAATTGCGAAAGCAAAGAGAGTTATAATACTTATTGTTTCTTCTGTGAATACAAAATTCGAAAGCAGAGAGAATACAGTCACGCTTATAATCGCAAAAGAACTGTATATCGATGAGAATACGTTTTCCTCACCGAAGAGTCTGTTATATAATTTTTTCATAAGAGGCGCTGAAATCATAACCGCTAATGAATAAACTGCGTTTATAAGAACAGCAACATCTGCTCTCGGAATGAAGTGCAACAGCAGAAGAAAGACTGTCAGAGAGAAACTGTAATGCGAAACGGCGGCGAAAATCTTGTTTTTATAGTCGTGTGCACCTTTAAAGAAAGGTATACAGAAACTGAATGTCGTTATCGCTGTCATAAGCATCCAGCCATCGCCCGAGAACGACAGATATTCGCCGAAAACCTTGAGTATTCCTGCTGCAACAAACGCTGCGGGAAGAAATACGCTTCCGAGTATGTAGAATATTCTGCCTGTCTGCATAAGTTTAAGTTTGCGTTCTGTGAGTGAATGCATTCCGAAGAAGAATATTGAGAATGATAAAAGAACAACAGTTTTGAAGAATGTGTTTAAAACACCCCATGTTGCCGCCGCGAATATAAATCCCGAAAGACAAAGGAAGAGAGCACCTAAAATCAGAATAATGCTCATAGCGCTTGTCTTCTTTTTAGTTTTAGGAGCGGCATCTTCTGTTTTTACAACAGTTTTCTGCTCAGGAACAACCTTTTCTGCAACTGCTTTAGGAGCAGGTTCCTGAGTATCCTGTTTTTCGGCAACTTGTTCGGTATTGTCATTTTTATAGAAATTATATTGCGGAGCGGGTTTGTTTTCAATCTCCGGAGCAGGTTGTGTTTCGGGAACGATTTCGTCATTACCCGAAAGTTTAAGACGCAACTCTTTTATTTCATCATTAAGAGCGGCATTTTTCTTCTTGAGTGAAGAATTGTCGGTCAGAGCGACAATATAAAGAATTGTAAGCACGATAGGTGCTATAAGCCATAACAGCAAAAAAAATATAAAAAACATTATTTTCCCCCTTGTTTTTAAATTTTAAATAAAGTACCCCCTTTATTATACTATACAAGAAAAAAATGTCAATAAAAAGAAAAACCTCAACTACGCGAATTGCGTGTTGAGGTTCTAGGCTGGTCGGGATGACAGGATTCGAACCTGCGGCCTCTTCGTCCCGAACGAAGCGCGCTACCAAACTGCGCTACATCCCGTTATCTCTGCGGAAAAATATCCGCAAAGAGTATTATATCATAACTGAATTTTTTTGTAAAGTCTGAAATCACTCTTCGGCAGAGGTTTCTTCGGGTGTTTCTGTCGAAAAATCCTTCATTTCGGGGAGCGAATTTACTTTCTGTGCAAAGGATTTCACAAATTCTTCGATAAGTCTTGCGGTAGGACGCTCAAAACAAGAACTGTCGATATAGATTACCCTTCCGCTTTTAACGGCATTAAGTTCTGAAATTTCAGCGTCAAAACCATCTATTGTTATCCCTTCCGAAAGAACAATCGTTTCAGGTTGTTTTTCTATCAGTTCTTCGGGTGAGATGTTGTATTTTTCGTGTTCTGCGGCAACATTCTCTCCGAAATAAGAAAGAATTTCACCCGCTAATGTATCGCCCGTTGCGATGCCGTAATCGTATGTCATAAGATAGGCGAAAGTTCCGTTGCTTTTTATATTGGAAAGTCTTACAGCGAGAGAGTTCATACATTCATCTGCTTTTGCTTCGGCCGTTAAATTTCCGCCTAAAACTGCCGCTATATCGCGGTAACAGTTGTAAAGTTCTTCGAAATTATGGGGAGTTTCGATGATGACGATTTTCGTTCCTGCTTTTTCGATTTTATCCCTGTCGGTTTTTGCTATGGGACTTTGTGTTATAAGAACATCGGGTTTTATGTTAAGTATTGTTTCAACCGAGGGTTTTACAGAACTTCCGATACTTGTTCTTTTTGTAACAATTTCGGGATAATCGCAGTATTTGCTTCTTGCAACGAGTTTGTCACCATAGCCTAATGCGAAAATCATTTCTGTTATCGCAGGCGATAAAGAAGCAACAGACATAGGCTCTTCTTTAAAGACAGTTTCGCCTATAACAACAGGATATGCAGTAGGCGTTTCTGTAGGTATATTATATTCAATTTCGCTCGTGCATCCGCTCATTAAAAAGATAACGGAAACGAGAAGAAACGATAGAATTCTTTTCAAGGTAAATCCTCCTAAAAAAATCTCATATTGATATTATACACTTTTTTGTCGCATTTTGCAAACATAAAATATATTCCATTGACTAAATACCCTTTTCATTATATAATATATGTAATTATGACTATATTTAAAAAGGAGAACTATGCCATGAAAGCAGCAGAGGCAGTAGCAAAATGTCTTAAAAAAGAGAATATAACTACCGTTTTCGGATATCCGGGAGCGGCTGTTTGTGCTGTCTATGAAGCTATCGAAAAAGAGGGAATAAGACATATTCTTGTAAGACACGAACAAAACGCAGGGCATGCTGCAAACGGATATGCAAGAGTAAATAATACTCCCGCTGTATGTATCGCAACATCGGGCCCAGGTGCTACAAACCTTCTTACAGCAATAGCTACCGCTTATATGGATAGCATTCCCGTTGTTTTCATAACAGGACAGGTTTCAAGCGATTCAATCGGGCGTGATGTTTTTCAGGAAGCCGATATAACTGGCGCTTCCGAACCCTTTATAAAACATAGCTTTCTTGTAAAAGAAGCGTCATCTATACCGAAAATATTCAAAGAGGCGTTTATCCTTGCGGGAACGGGCAGAAAAGGTCCTGTTTTGATAGACATTCCCGAAGATATTGCCGAAGAAGAAATTGATTTCAAATATCCTGAAAGACTTTCTATAAGAGGATATAAACCTACAACAAAGGGAAATAAACTTCAGCTTAAGCGTTGTGCCGAGGCAATAGCAGAATCCGAAAAACCTCTTATCTGCGCAGGAGGGGGAGTTTTACTTTCAGGCGCTACCGAAGAACTTTATGCTCTTTCTGAAAAGATTTCGGCACCCATAGTTACAACTATGATGGGAATAGGCGCTTTGCCGACAGAAGACGAAAGAAATTTAGGAATGATAGGAAGATTCGGGAAAGAAGAGGCGAACATCGCTGTAAACAAATGTGACCTTATCCTGCTTGTAGGAGCAAGAGTAGGTGACAGAGCGGTAAAATCCCCGACCTTTATCGAAAAAACAACAAAGATTATACATATAGACATAGACCCCGCCGAAATCGGAAAGAATTTGACCGCCGATATTCCCGTTGTAGGCGATGTAAAGAATATTCTTTCAGCACTTTATGATGTCGTTTCTGAAAGAAATGTTCCACTATGGAAAACCAAAAAAGAAGATGATAAGGATAAAACCCTTGCTGAAAAACTCGTCAAGAGAGTTTCTGAAAAACTTTCAGAAGGCGGAATTTTCGTTTCTGATGTAGGAAATCATCTTATAACCGCCGCTAACAATGTTTCGCTTAAAAAGGGTGCAAGATTTTTCACATCGGGTGGAATGGGAACAATGGGCTATGCGCTTCCCGCATCTGTGGGTGCTTATCTTGCATCGGGCAAAGATACTGTTGCCTTTATAGGCGATGGTGCTTTTCAGATGTCATTGCAGGAACTTGCAACAGTTAAACAGCATAATATCCCCGTTAAGATAATTATTGCCGATAACTCATCACTCGGAATGGTAAGGGATTATCAGAAAGCAAGAGATTTAAAGGAATTTGCCGTTTCTCTTGACGGTAGCCCCGATTATCTCAAACTTGCCGATGCTTACGGAATAAAATCGGCGCTTGTTGATGAAGAAAGCGATATAGACGAAATGCTTGATAATTTCCTTTCTGCTAAAGAACCTTTCATAATCCTTTGCAGAACGGAGTAAGGAGAATTTATGAAACATACAATTTCTGTTCTCGTTGAAAATACAGCGGGTGTTCTTTCAAGAATAACAGGTCTTTTCTCAAGACGAGGCTTCAATATCGACAGCCTTGCCGTTGGAATAACCGATAACCCCGATATTTCAAGAGTTACTATCGTTGCCGACGGAAACGAACACACCGTTGAACAACTTGCAAAACAGCTCAATAAACTTGTTGATGTTATAAAAGTTCAGTCGCTCGATCAGGAACAGCTCATTTCAAGAGAACTGTGGCTTGTCAAAATTTCCTGTACACCCGATAAACTTTCCGAACTCAAAAGTATAACCGAAGTTACGGGTGCTAAAATTATCGATGTTACCCCCGAAACAGTAACGCTTGAAATTTCAGACTGGGGTGCTAAACTGATGAATTTTAAAGCACTCATAGAACCTTTCGGTATTCTTGAAATGGTAAGAACAGGCGTTGTTGCTATCGAAAGGGGCGCAGGCGGAATAGGAAGATAAAACACGAAGTTTGCCTAATCTGTCTAATTTATCGACACAAATTTTACCTTACTATGTGCCTTTATACAAATTTGATTTTTTTAATAAAATCCTTTTGATTTTTGATAAAAAATCAGTTATACTTTTACTTGTAAGCAAAGAAACAGCAAAGAAAAAGAGGAAAAAGATATGGATATTTTTTCTATCATAAGTCTCGCAGGCGGACTTGCTATGTTCCTTTTCGGAATGAAGTATATGGGCGAAAAGCTTGAAAAGCTCGCAGGCGGAAGACTTGAAAAGATGTTTGAGAAACTCACATCCAACAGATTTTTAGGACTTGCACTCGGTGCATTTGTAACAGCGGTTGTTCAGTCATCATCAGCAACAACAGTTATGCTCGTTGGTTTCGTTAACTCCGGTCTTATGCGACTCGCGCAGACAATCCCCGTAATTATGGGTGCCAATATCGGAACAACAATCACAACTTGGCTTCTCAGCCTTGTTGGTATCGAAGGCGACAGTATATTCATAAAGCTTTTGAAACCAACATCATTCTCTCCCATTATAGCACTCATAGGTGTTATTCTTATTATGTGTGCAAAATCAGGAAAGAAAAGAGACGTTGGCGGAATACTTATAGGTTTCGCTATCCTTATGTTCGGTATGACAACAATGGGTAATGCGGTTGAACCCCTTTCAACAAACGAAGAATTTGCAGAAATCTTTGTAATGTTCAGCAATCCTTTCTTCGGCGTTTTAGCAGGTGCTATCCTTACAGCGATTATCCAGTCATCAGCAGCATCAATCGGTATGCTTCAGATGTTGTCATTAAAGGGAATGGTAACATTCGGTTCAGCGCTTCCTATCATTCTCGGACAGAATATAGGAACATGTATAACAGCTATTCTTTCAAGTATCGGTGCTAATAAAAACGCAAAGCGTGTTGCGGTTGTTCACCTTGTATTCAATGTTATAGGAACAGTTCTTTTCCTTGTTGTCTTCTATACACTTGATTCATTCTTACATTTTGCATTTGTTGATGAATCAGTAACAACATTCAATATCGCACTTGTACATACAATCTTTAACCTTTCAACAACTTTAGTTCTTATTCCTTTTACAAATCTTCTTGAAAAACTCGCTTATAAGATTATCAGAGATAAAGAAGATGAAACAGAAAAGATTCAGCTTCTTGATGAAAGATTTCTCAGCACTCCCGGTGTGGCAATCGAACACTGCCGTAACCTCACAATAAAGATGGGTCAGCTTTCTGAAGAAACAATAAAGATGGCTTTAGAACTTCTTTCTGCTGATGAATATGATGAAGAAAAAGAAAAACTCGTTATCACAAACGAAGGTATCATAGATAGCTATGAAGACAAACTCGGAACATACCTTGTAAAACTTTCAAGCCGAAGCATAACAGTTCATGACAGTAATACAGTTTCTATGCTTCTTCACGCCATAGGAGACTTTGAAAGAATTTCAGACCATGCAGTAAACCTTATTACAACAGCAACCGAACTCAGAGATAAGAACATAGTATTCTCTGATAAGGCGGTTGAAGAACTCAAAGTTCTTTACTCTGCGGTTTCGGATATCCTCGAAATGACAGTAAAGGCATTCGAAACAGAAAATCTCCATCTTGCTGAAAAGGTTGAACCGCTTGAAGAAGTTATCGACGGAATGAGAATAGAACTCAAATCACGTCATGTTGCAAGACTTCAGAAGAATCAGTGTACACTTGAACTCGGCTTTATCTTCTCAGACCTTTTAACAAACCTCGAGAGAGTAGCCGACCATTGTTCAAACATCGCTGTTTGTATGATTCAGCTTAAAACAAACAGCCTTGAAAATCATGAATATCTTAATATGATAAGACAGTCGGACGAATATTTCCAGAAGAAATTCAAAACAAACTCAGAGAAATACGCACTTCCTTCTGCTGAATAAAAAATAACAGGATACCTTTTTAAAAGGTATCCTGATTTTTTATTTCTTGTTTTTTCTGCGTTTATCAACATCATCGAAAACTTTTTTATATGGCATAAGCATTCCTTCGGTCATTTTTCCGTTCATTTTTGCCTTGAGTTTAGGATTTCTCATAACCTCTCCTACAAGACACATTCCGAGCATTCTGCCTGTCTGTTTGTGTGGGAAGTCATAAACGCCATGCTTTTTATAAAATTCGTGGTCGGCTTTCATAAGTCCACGCATAACCCAGATTAAGTCTCTGAAAATCTTCATTCCGCCAATGCCATAGAAATTTCTCGGAAGAACGAGTTTGTTTTCGATAGCATAATCGAGTCTTTTAATCATATTATTGAGGGTTTCGGGAGTATATCCGACGCCTGCCAAGAAATTATGCCCTACTTCACTTCTGCCTTCTATGATTGTTTTTAAATTCTCTTCGTTTTCATAATCTCCGTTTACTATATATCCGAAAGGAGTTCCTTCAGTAACGGTTCTGTGTCCGTTACAGAACTGTCTGTCGTCATACATCTTAAAACGCCAGCCCATAGAATGATCTTCTATTGTGAAAGCATAAACTATCGCATCTGATGATTGAATTTCATCACGAAGAAGTTTGTCAAACCCGTCTTTATAGATGCATTTTCCGTTGGTAGCACAGTTGAAACAACCGAGGCACCCGCCTGAAAATGTAAAGTTTCTTATGTTGATTTCCTTTATTTCATATGGACATTTTCTCTTGAAATCGTCTATCATTGAAAGAAGTCGCTGGTCGTTATCGGCAACATCACATACAAGAGCGATAGTTCCGTTTTTAGCGATGTAATTCTTGGCTCTTATCTGAATATAATTTTTTTCTTTATATTCTTTTTTTTCGGGAATTTTTTCAAACACAGAGTTTCTTGCACACCACAAAACATGTTTAAAAAACGCAACAGCTTCTTTCTGACCTTTTTTGGTAGTAAGGTCGTCCATATCGGCTGAAAATCCCTTTATGACCTTCATACCCATATCGAAACAGTTTTCTTCGATATAGCGGTGTGCGGTTGTGTCATAAAAATGCTTTGATGTTGAAATCTGTGTAACAAATTTCCCACTGAAATCCTCACCGCAGTTTTTCATAAGGTTTATGAAATGATGAAGCTGTGAGGGTGCGATGAATGTATATACAGGATAGGAAAAAATAATAAGGTCGGCATTTTTGATAAGAGAAACTGCCTCTTCCATATTATTTTCATAGTATTTTATTTTCTGACCAACATGAATAAATTCAAAATTATATCTGTCGGCAAGCTTTTCGAGAAAGAGAGATGTCTGTAAAGTTATACTGTTCTTTCCCTTAGGAGAGCCGTTTATAACAAGAATATTCATAAAAACTATCCTTTCATTTTTTCCATAGCCTTTTTAACATAAGGATTTTCTTTTATAGGATACCAATCTCCGTTAAGGTCGAATCTTCTTGTGGAACGAGCAAGTGTAGAACACTGAAGAAGAGCGTATTTCTTTCCGACAGATTCGCCATAAACTTTAAGACGCTTTACAAAATCGGCAAAGCAATCTTCTGTTAAAGTTTCGTTGAATCCACCCATTTCGTTGAATACCTTTTTAAGACACCAGAATGACTGATAGAAAACGGGTGATTTCTTTCTCATCATTTCAGGAAGGTTTATAACTGTTTCATAAACAGATGATGCTAAAATACCCATAGATAATCTTTCGGGCTTTTCAAACATTCCTCCGCCGATGTATTTTTTTGTTCTGAGCATCTGGTGTATTTCTATAAGTGTATAATCAGATATTCTGCAGTCGGGTGAAAGGATAAGAAGAATTTTTCCCGATGCAACGAGAACGCCCATATTTATGAGTGCTGAAAGAGTCATTTCGTTATTGTTTTTAACAACAAGACAATCAAAATCCTTTGCGATTTCTTCTGTTCTGTCTGTGCAACGGTCGGCTATGATAACAGTTTCAACCGAGCCTTCGGGGAGTTTCATAGATGCTGTTCTTATCGAACAAAGGCATTTTGCAATCTGTTTTTCTTCGTTATGAGCAGGAATTACTACCGAAATAAGTTTATCTGACATTTTAAAATCCTCCCTGAAAAAGAATATATCAAAAAAATTATATCATATAAAGCCCTTATTTTCAATAAGAAAACAAAAAATCCTGTCTGTCTTTCGTCGTCATCGCTCCTTGAAATACAGACAATCTTTTTCGTTTTGCGAAATTTGAGGATATGTGACGAAAAATCCTGCATGTCTTTCGCTGTAAAAAGGGTATCGGAAAAACCGATACCCTTGATTTGTTTATTGAAATACAGAAAATCTTCGTTACCGAGCCACAAATTTATTTTTATAACAAAGCCCGTTACGATATGTTCTCCGCAACCGCGCGGTTATTATGACTTTACAAGTTCAGCCGCAACTGCGTTGAGTTCTTCGATAACTGCTGTTATTTCAGAAACGCTGTCGCTTATGAGCTGTGAGCTTGCGTTGAGAGCTTCAACTGCTCTGTCGGTGTTGGATACATTTTCCTTTGTATTAGTAACTTCACCGATGATAGCATCTGAAGAGTTCTTGATTTCTGTAACGCTTGAAAGAATTTCATCTGTTCTTGCCTTTGCTTCAGCAAGAGTTTCAGCAGACTTAACTGCGAGAGTTCTTACTTCATCGGCAACAACCGCGAATCCCTTACCATACTGACCTGCTCTTGCGGCTTCGATTGAAGCGTTGATAGCAAGGATATTTGTCTGGTCTGAAATTCCTGAAATCTGACCTAAGATTTCTGTGTATTCGTTGATGCCTGTGCTGATCTTCTTAACAGCATCAGCGATTCCGCCTGCACGATCGTAAACATTAGCGATATCTCTGTTGATAACAGCCATATCCGACTTGATGCTTTCGTTTTTAGCTGAGTTTCCGATTGCGTTTTCAGCAATAGGCTGAATCTTTTCTGTGAGTGATTCGAGTGAATCGTGAATCTGTGTAACAGAATCCTGAAGTTTTCTGTGTCTTGCTTCAAGTCTTGCCTTCATATCCTGCATCTGCTGCTTTTCAAACATAATACAGTTGTTGGGTGTATTGTTTCCTGCATAGATGCTCATAGCCATATGCTTACATGACTTATATCCACAAGCATGACAGTCGATATGACGGTCTGATTCTGTAAACTTGCCCATGCTGTTGAATACAGGGTCAAGTTCGTGCATTGTAGGCATTTTGTCTGTGCATCTGTTCTGATATGTTCTTATAAAGTCCTTGAGTTCAAGGTCTCTGAAAATCTTTGTGTGGAATCTTTCGTTCTTCTTGTTCTTTGCGGCAAATCCTTTAACCTTCATCATAATGTCATAGGAGTTAAACATATCGAACTTTTCGATAGCGCCTGCGCCTGAGTTACAGCCGAATTCGCAAGAGAGAACGTCGTAAACTGCAGGAAGTTTTGAGGGGCTTGTTTCAAGGTATGTATCAAGGTCTTCATAAATCTTCTGAACGCCTTCTGATGTTGTAACAGAAAGGTCGGGTGCGAAAACTTTAAGACATTCTTTAAGCCCTCCGGGGATGGGATAGAACGCACCGTCAAATCCTCTTGCCTTTGAGAATTCGAATGGGCTGTGTCCTTTTCCGAGAACAACGTGATGTTCTTCTATGTATTCCATAAGTCTTCTGAAAGTAACATTAAGGCTTATGTAACCTGTGTTTGCGAATTCATCGCCCTTTGCGATACAAGGTGTAAGACCGATGAGTGTATCATGGTTGCCAAGATATTTCTTGACATAAACCGCTGTACAGAGAAGGGGAGAATGAACTGGTGAAAGCTTGGGGAGAAGTTCGGGTTTATGTTTTTCGGCATAGTTTACGATTGCAGCACAAGGCTGTGAAATAATCTTTGCGTTGGGATTCTGCTTAACATATTCAAGATGAAGATATGTACAGATATCCGCACCGAAAGATGCGTCGTAAACTTCGTTTACACCCATATCCTTAAGCCACTGAAGAACGTGTCTCCATTTGCCGTCCATCGCTGTTTTGATAGCGGGAGCAACAACGAGAGAAACTTTTTTTGTTTTGATAAGTCTCATCATTTCTTCAAGACCGTCTGTATAATAACGAGCGCCGTGCTGACAGTTCTTTACACACTCTCCGCAACGGATACATTTATCATCATTGACATGAACAACCTTACCGTCATAACGGTTTGCATTGGGAACAGGACATACTCTTATGCAGGCATTACAACCGATACATTTATCTGCTATAACATTAATCATAAAAAGAACTCCTTTTCAAGATAGATTTATACAACATAATTTTATCACTTTGTTACATTTTAGTCAATTGAACAGAGCAAATTTAAAATAAAATAGGGAATTTGCACAATATACTATATTAAAAATTTATGAATACAATAATCAAATTGGAATAATTTTACAAAAGTTCTTCTTTCACATGCATCTATGCAAGTTGGGTTAACATGTATTAACAAAAAATCAGTGTTGATACCTACCTTGAAAAGATATATAATAAAGCATAAGGAAGTGAGTTTATGAAGATAACATCTTTGGTTGAAAATATATCGAAAAAAGAAAATATAGGTGCTGAACACGGTCTTTCTCTTTTTATAGAAACAGAAAAACATAACATTCTTTTTGATATGGGTCAGACAGACCTTTTTTCAGAAAACGCAGAAAAACTTTCTATCGACCTTTCATCTGTTGATATCGCTGTTTTATCACACGGTCATTATGACCATGGCGGAGGGCTTTCAAAGTTTCTGACGCTTAACGACAAGGCGAAAGTTTATATAAACAAAAACGCATTCGGTGATTATTATAACGGAACCGAAAAATATATAGGTCTTGATAAATCGCTTATGGGAAATTCCCGAATTATCTTAACGGAAGATTTCTATGAAATAGAAAAAGGTCTTTCGCTTTATTCTTGCAACGACAGAGAGAAGAAATACAATCTCGGAAGTTTCGGTCTTAAAAAGAAAGAGGGAGACAAATTTCTCCCCGATGATTTTATTCACGAACATTATCTTATGATAGAAGAAAACGACAAAAAAGTTCTCATAAGCGGATGTTCGCATAAGGGAATTTTGAATATCGCAGACTGGTTTTCACCAGATGTTTTAATAGGCGGATTTCACTTTTCAAAACTTCCTTTAGATGAAACGCTTAAAGGATATGCTGAAATATTATCATCGCATAAAACAACCTTCTACACCTGCCATTGCACAGGAGAAGAACAATATAACTTTATGAAAAAATATATGGATAACCTTTTCTATCTCTCATCGGGAGAGAGCGTTATAATATAAAAAAATTCCCCGTAGCCATAAGTGACTACGGGGATGTTTTTATTCTTCAGAGAACATATCTTTTCCGACACCGCAGAGAGGACATTCAAAGTCATCGGGTAAATCCTCGAATTTTGTTCCGGGTGCAATTCCTAAATCGGGAGCACCGAGTTCTTCGTCATAAACCCATCCGCAAGCGTCACATACATACTTTTTCATAAATAATACCTCCGTTTAAGTTAGATTTATTTTATTTCTTCAAAATCTGCTACTCCGTGCTTACAGAGTGGGCAGATGAAGTCATCGGGGAGATTTTCGCCTTCATAGACATATCCGCAGATTTTGCAGACATATCCCTTTTTGCCTTCTGTCATCGGCTTCGGCTTAACATTTTCCTGATAATAGGTGTATGTCATTGTTTCCTTGTCAGAGATAACTCTCGCTTCGGTTACCTTGCATATAAACATTCCGTGGGTGTCAAGGTCGATATACTGTTCAACTTCAAGAGAAAGGAATGAATTTATATGACGGGGTAAGAAGATAAGTCCGTTATCAGAACGAAGCGGTGTGCAACCTTCAAACTTATCTGTGTTTCTTCCGCTTACAAAACCGAACTTTTCAAAAACGGCGAAAGGTGCATCGGTTGAAAGACAGTTTATGTTCATCTTTCCCGTCTGCTTTATAACATGGTGAGAATAGTTTTCCTTGTTTATAGTAACGGCAATTCTGTTGGGTGTATTTGTAACCTGAGTAACTGTATTGACGATAAGTCCGTTATCCTTTTTGCCGTCGTTTGAAGTTACAACATAAAGACCATAGCCTATGTTGAAAAGTGCCGAAAGATTATTCTTGTCAACATCTTCGCCCTTCTGTGCAAGGTATTCCATACAGAGTTCGTCCGAAAGTGCTGAAAGCGATGTCGAACTTTCTTCTGAAAGTGCCGAAAGAATTTTAACTGTGTTTTCTGTAAAGGTTATGTTCTTTGATTTTTCAAACATTGATTTCATAACCTTTGCGGCCATAGGAGCCCAGCTTCCGTTTTCGATAAGGGCAACCGTTCTGTTTGAGAAATTTCTTTCTGTGAGATGATTTATAAATTCTCTCATAAATGGGAAAATTTCTGCATTATAGGTTGTTGTTGCGAGAACAAGTTTGTTATAACGGAAAGCGTCCGAAACCGCTTCAGACATATCACATCTTGCAAGGTCATAAACCGCAACAGATGGGCAACCCTTTGCTTTAAGGTCGTCAACGAGTTTTAAAACTGCCTTTCTTGTGTTTCCGTAAACTGATGTGTATGCTACACATATACCTTCTTTTTCGGGCTGATATGAAGCCCATGTAGAGTAAAGTCCGATATAATATCCTAAATTTTCTTTAAGAACAGGACCATGTAAGGGACAGATAGTCTTAATGTCAAGACCTGCAGCTTTTTTGAGAAGTGCATTTACCTGTGCACCGTATTTTCCTACAATGCCG
>CALGTU010000078.1 GCA_937901465.1 uncultured Clostridia bacterium
GAAGGAATACGCGGGTATTTCGAGCGAGTTTAACGACGAAATAAGCCGTGGATTTCTCGCAAAATTAGCGAATGCCGTAGTTTTCGAGGATATAATCCATATCCTTGTCGCCTCTGCCTGAAAGGTTGATGAGAACTGAACCATGTTCCATCTGCTTCGCAAGCTTCATTCCGTAAGCTACTGCGTGTGAGCTTTCGATTGCGGGGATAATACCTTCAAGACGTGCAAGTCTGAAGAAAGCATCGATTGTTTCATCGTCGTTGATTACATCATATTTAACTCTGCCCATTTCCTGAAGGAAAGCGTGTTCAGGGCCTGAAGATGGATAATCAAGACCGCTTGCAACAGAGTAAACGGGCGCGGGTTCGCCGTTTTCGTCTTTAAGCATAATGCTGTTGAAACCATGCATAACGCCTTCTGTACCATATTTAAGGCTTGCTGCGTGGTCACCGAGTTTTTCGCCTCTTCCGAGAGGTTCTATTCCGTAAATATCAACGGGATCATTCAAGAATCCCGAGAAAAGTCCCATTGCGTTCGAACCGCCACCAACACAAGCAACGATTGCGTTAGGAAGATGACCTGTCATTTCGATGAACTGTTCTCTTGCTTCAATACCGACAATGCTCTGGAAATCTCTTACCATCATAGGGAAAGGGTGTGGTCCTAAAACTGAACCTATGCAATAGATTGAATCCTTATATTCCTTGCTGTAAGCATCAAAAGCGGCATCAACAGCTTCCTTGAGTGTCTGGAGTCCGTGTGTTACTTCAACAACGTTAGCACCGAGAATTTTCATTCTTGCAACGTTGGGAGCCTGCTTCTTTATATCAACAGATCCCATATAGATATCACATTCAAGTCCGAAATAAGCGGCAGCTGTTGCGAGTGCAACACCATGCTGACCTGCACCTGTTTCAGCGATAACCTTCTTCTTGCCCATATATTTTGCAAGAAGTGCTTCACCCATGCAGTGATTGAGTTTATGTGCACCTGAATGGTTTAAATCTTCTCTCTTTGCATAAAGCTGAACTCTTCCGCCCAAAGCATCTGAAAGTCTTTCAAGATGAGTAACGGGAGTGGGTCTGCCCTGAAATTCTTTTCTGATTCTTCTGAGTTCTGCGATGAATTTTCTTGACTGACAGATTGAATAATATGCTTCTGTTATCTCTGCCATAGCGGCTTTGAGTTTTTCATCAACATAAACACCGCCGTATTTTCCGAAATAGCCGTTGTTATCGGGATAATTGTTAAAATATGTTTCAAAATCAATTCCGTTGAGTATCATAATAAGTTCCTCCAATATATTATTTGTTTTTGTTTATAGATTCATATTTTTGTTAAAAGGAACTGCGCCATCGTTTTGTAAGTAGTATCATTTTTCATTCCTCCCGGAAATGTTGATTCTGTCGGGATATAAAAAATCCCTGACAGAAAGGTTTAGTTTCTGTCAAGGACGAATAATCACAACTGCGTTTATCCGCGGTACCACCTTGATTCACGGGACAAAGCCCATGCTCTTGCGGGATACTATCATACCCCCGGCAACTGACGTATGCCAACACGCATCGGAATACTTGCGTTTTTAAAACGCTTTGTTCCTTTGCCCTCCGCAGTCCATTTGACAACCTGTTTCTTATCCGGATTCCACCACCCCGGACTCTCTTTGAAGGCATAACTGCCGTTATCTCTGCATCATCGGGTTTATTACAGTATACACTGTCTCGCAGTATTTGTCAACACTTTTTTTAGTCAACTGTGATGTAATTTTTCTTATAATAAGCGTAGAGGTCAAGTCCTACTTTAAGTGAAACGAGTGCACATGCTACTATGCCGACGATTAAAAATGCTCTTGCAAGACCTTTCATAATGAAATCCTCCTTTTATTATTCAACTGAAATGATATAGTAATAAACAGGCTGACCACCGTTTATCATTGTAACTTCTGCCTTTCCACCGAGTTTTGAGCGGATAAGTTCACAGGTTTCTTCTGCCTTTTCATCTGTTACATCAGAGCCATAGATGAGTGTTATGAATGAGCTTGTGCTCTTGAGCAACTTCTTTGTGAGCTTATATGTTGCCTTTGTAACATCGCTGTCTGAGAAAGCGAGTTTGCCGTTTTCGAGAGCAAGGATTTCGCCCTTCTTGATTTTCTTTCCGTTGATTTCGGAATCTCTTGCGGCAAATGTTACCTGACCTGTCTGAACATTTTCTGTTGCTTCCTTCATAGCAATTCTGTTTGTGTTTGTATCTGCTGTATCATCAAATACAAGCATAGCAGAAATTCCCTGAGGAATTGTCTTTGCAGGGATAACAACAACCTTTCTGTCGGCAAGCTTTACAGCCTGTTCTGCCGCCATGATGATGTTCTTATTATTAGGAAGAACAAATACTGTCTGAGCGGGAGTTGCATGGATAGCCTGAAGGATATCGTCTGTTGAGGGGTTCATTGTCTGTCCGCCTCTTACAACGCAGTCGACACCAAGGTCATGGAACATTTCTTCAATTCCGTTTCCTGCGGCAACAGCAACAAAGCCATATTTCTTTGAGGGGTCAACCGATTTGTATTCATACTTGGGCTTGGGAGTATTTGCTTCTCTTAACTTGCCTTCATGTTGAATACGCATATTTTCAATCTTAGGCTTGGGATTATTTACAAATCTACCGAATTCAAGGGCTTTCTGTAAAGCCTTTCCGGGATTGTCCGTATGAACATGAACCTTGATGATTTCATCGTCTTCAACTACAACAACACAGTCACCGATTGTTTCAAGATATGCTCTGAGTTTTAATGCATCGGGGCAATCCTTATTCTTTTCAACGATGAATTCTGTGCAGTATGTGAAGTTTATATCTTCTTCAGAGTCTGTAACAACAAATGCTGAAACGCTGGGTTTCTTTGTTTCCTTATCTTCAGCGGGAGTTTTTACCTTTCCGCCTTTGAAGATATCAAGCATTGCTTCAAAGATAACGAGTAGTCCCTTACCGCCTGCGTCAACAACGCCTGCTTTTTTAAGAACGGGTAACTGTTCGGGAGTCTTGTCAAGTGCATCAGATGCCGCCTTGCATACTTCTTCCCATAAAATAACCGAGCTTTCGCAATCAGCTGAAATTTCTTCAGCTTTTTCATAAGCCATTCTTGCTACTGTGAGGATTGTTCCTTCAGTAGGCTTCATAACTGATTTATATGCGCCTTCAACACCGAGTTTGAGAGCGAGAGTAAGGTCCTTGGGGCCTGCTGTTTCCTTTCCCTGAAGACCTTTTGAAAATCCTCTGAAAATAAGTGAAAGGATAACACCTGAGTTTCCTCTTGCACCTCTTAAAAGTGCTGATGCTGCTGTATCCGCAACATGAGAAACGGGAACACCGTCACCCATGAGTCTGAGTTCTGATACTGTATTGCCGATTGTCATTGACATGTTTGTGCCTGTGTCGCCGTCGGGAACGGGATAAACATTGAGTTCGTCAACTTCCCTTCTCTTATCCGAAATCGAGACCGAAGCCGAGATAAAAGCGTCACGAAGCATCTTTCCGTTGATAACCATAACCGTTTAAAACTCCTTAAATAAATTAAAAATGAAACTTTATACCTGCCTTTTACGGATTTTCCATTCCGTCGATATAAACATCAATTCTGTCGGGTGTGAACCCTGTTTCATTTTCTATGACATATTTTACTTTATGCTTTATGCTGTCTGTTATCGCATTGATGTTTGTTCCGTATCTTACGATAATGTGAAGACTGATTGAAAAGAAATCCTTGCTTTTCTTTATCGAAACACCCTTGTCGATTTTATCCTTATCGCCTAAGACAAAGTCCATAAAATCCTGTTTTGCGTCAGAACTCATACCTACAACGCCGAAGCAGTTTGTAACAGTTGCACCTATGAGTTTAACGAGATATTCTTTTGAAACAGTTATACTTCCGAGCTGATTTTCGATTTTAAGCATAAAAATTTCACTCCTTTCGAATGAAGATGTGAATATACACTATAAACTATACCACATAATCAGATAGATTTCAAGAGAAAAAATAATATTTTCAAGTTTAATATTCCCCTCTATTGCTTTTTTTATAAAATAGGTGTATAATACTATGGATTAGGCAAAACTTTTGCGGAGGTATGAAAAAATGGAACTTATAGCAAAAAGACCCAACGGAACAAAAGATATGATTCCCGCTGAGGCACACAAATGGCACACAGTTGAAAAAGTTGTTTCCGAAACAGCTGAATGTTTCGGTTTTAAAGAAATCCGTTTCCCTATGTTTGAAGAAACAGGGCTTTTCAAGCGTTCGGTAGGAGATACAACAGACGTTGTCCAGAAAGAAATGTATACAGTATCCTCAAAGGGCGATGACACATTTACCCTCCGTCCCGAAGGAACAGCAGGAACAGTCCGTGCCGTTTTACAGAACGGTCTTTTAAACGAAGCACTTCCCTTGAAAACATATTACATCATTTCATGTTTCAGACATGAAAAGGCACAGAAAGGAAGACTCAGAGAATTTCACCAGTTCGGCGTTGAAATGTTCGGAAGCAAATCCTATCTTGCCGACGCCGATGTAATCGCTCTCGCGCAGAGTGTTCTTTTAAGACTCGGAATTGAAAAGACAGTTCTCAACATAAATTCAATCGGTTGTCCGCATTGTCGTGAAAAATATCAGGAAGCTTTAAGGGAATATTTCGGAAAATACACAGACAAACTCTGCGGAACATGTCTTTCAAGAATGGAAAAGAATCCTATGCGTATTCTCGACTGTAAGAGTGAGATATGCTCCGATATCGCGAAAGACGCTCCCATTATCCTTGATTTCCTCTGCGATGAATGTAAGGAACATTTTGAAAACCTTAAAGAAAACCTTACCGAAAGAGGAATTGCATTCAAGGTTAATCCTAAAATCGTTCGTGGACTTGATTATTACACAAAAACAGTTTTCGAATTTGTTTCAGATTCAATCGGTGCACAGGGAACAATCTGTGGTGGCGGAAGATATGACGGTCTTGTTGAACAGTTAGGCGGTCAGCCTACTCCCGCTCTCGGTTTCGCTATGGGTATTGAAAGACTTCTTCTTACAATGGAAGCTGAAAACTGTGAATTCTATGAACCAAAAACCTGCGATATCTATATTGCCGCCATGGGCAAGGCTGCCGAAAAGAAAACAGTTTCTCTCGTTTCGGCTCTTCGTGATGAAGGATATCACGCTGAAAGCGACGTTATGGGCAGAGGCCTTAAAGCACAGATGAAATATGCTGATAAAATGGGGGCTAAATTCACACTCGTTCTCGGCGATAACGAACTCGAATCAGGAAAAGCAAAACTCAAGAATATGAAAAAGGGTGAAGAAACAGAAATCTCACTCGGCGATAAATTCCTCGATGATTTTTCAGACGCTATGATAGCAGAAATGTTTGATGTTGAAGAAATGTTCAAGGGGTAAAAAATATGCTTGACTCATTTTTTACAGATTTATCTGTTCCTACTTCCGTAATTGTGATGACGGTAATTTCAGCCGTTATAAACACAATCGGCTGGATAATCCTTCTTATTGTCCTGAATAAGAAGATGAAAACAAAGTTTACAGTTTCTCTTATCGGTATGCTCGCATTCTTTGTTTCACAGACGGTTATAAGAATGCCCCTGCTCTCTGTTTTGCAGATGACGATACCGAAATTTATGGCATTTACATCATCGCCTTTAGGAATAGTTCTTATAGGCGGACTTACGGCAGGTCTTTTTGAAGAAACAGCAAGGCTTATCTGCGTTTCTGTGATGAAACCGGAAAATCGTCATTTCAGGAATTCGGTTTCTTTCGGTTTAGGACACGGGGTTTTTGAAGCGGTTACTCTTGTCGGATTTTCAATGATTTCAAATCTTATCGTTATGATAATGATAAATTCGGGAGCGTTTTCAGAAATACTGAAAACAATGTCCCCCGTTGACAGAATGACTATTGCTCCTACACTGATGGCTCTTACCGGTGCAGAAC
>CALGTU010000079.1 GCA_937901465.1 uncultured Clostridia bacterium
ATCTATATCGTATTTTTGAGTCTTCCAATTGTATGGGTTCGTCTATTAATGCGATTATCATTGTTTTCTCCTACAATTATTTGTCTTGCTTGTTCTGATTCCTTCGTCGTTATAGGTAAAACGGTTCTATTATTACCAAGATGCTCGGATGAGCAGCTTGGTGATGTGAAATTATTTATCAACCATACTGTTAATCGTTTGAATCAATGGTAATCGCAATATGATCACTTAATAATTTTTCTAATTCATTTTTAAATCTCGTATTAATTAAGTATTTTTTTTCCGTACAAACAATATAAAATTGATAAAACTGCGATTTTCTATATTTTTGGTACTTAAAAGATATTATATCTTTTAAATCTATTGTAATATGATTAAATAGTGTGTTTAAAACAATTCTATCTTTTGTGACAAAAACCTTGTACTTATATGCATATAGATATCCATAAAGGAAATAGATACCTGATAATACGAAAAACACTTCTCCAAAAATAATATCTGCTGTTTATATATCATTCCATATTATCGCTAAAGGGAATATAGCCGCAAATACAAAACACAATATCATTGGATATTTACATATTTTACATTCATAATATTCCCTCTTAATCATCTTTTCGATTAATTGAATCAATTTCTTTAAACCCATCTGGATAACGTCTTTTTAATTTATCAATATTTTGAGTTAAAACATCCTCTAAATTAATATCTAATGCATGACACGCTTCAGCCAAATACCACGCAACATCACCAAGTTCTTTCGCAAGCTTTTCCTTGTCAAGCTCGTGACCCTGTGCAAGGTGCTTTTTCACAATATCAATCGCCTCGCCCGACTCGCCGCAAAGCCCCATCACGCCGTTTATCAGCACATCCTTTTTGTCAAGTTCAGGGTTAAGCGTAACCATAGCAAGCTTCTGATATTCGTTTATTGTCATATCTTCAATTCCTTCCTCAAAGTAATGAGTTTGAAAAACGAACGAGTTCGTTTAACGGAGTATGGATTTTTCACTCCTAACTCCACTCTCCACACTCTAAACTATTCAAATACCACACATCAATCTCACTCTCATCAGGCACCTCAAAAAGCCTCTCCAGCTTTTCAAGCAAGCCCTCATCAAGATAGTATGCCTTGGTTTTCCCATCGGCAACCTCCTTGTTCCGCTTGTCAATGTTCCTCTGCCAGTCATCGTCGGAAATGTCAATGTAGTGGAACTCACATTCATAGCCGCGGCTTTCGTAGAATTGCCGTGCAAAGTCACGGTCAGCCCTGCTCCAGAAGCCCCACTCCAGTATTATGCTCACGCCGATTTCCAGCAGTTCAACCGACTTGCCGAAAAGATAGTCGTGTATACGATTACAGATTTCGTCATGCTTGTCCTCGAGATTTCCGTCGAACACCGACAGCGTTATCTCGTCGCAGGACAGCACCGCCGCACCCAGTTTCTTCCGCAGCGTTTCGGTGTAAAAGCTTTTTCCGCTGCAAATTTTTCCGCAGATTAAGATTGCTTTTGGCATTTTGTTACCTCATACTATTAAAAAATATTCATCAGTTCAATCAGATTATCAACAGCATAATCCGCTTCATAATCTTTATTTTCAGGTGTCTGATAAACCGCAAAACCTTGTCTTATCCACACGGTTTTCATACCAAGCTTTTTCGCAGGGTAAATGTCATTATCAAGCCTGTCGCCAACCATAACAGCATTTTCTGCCGCACATTCTGCTTGTTCAAGTGCATACTGAAAAATCCTCTCGTCAGGCTTTGCAAAGCCAAGCTCCGCAGAATCCGCAACAACATCTATGTACCTGCCCAAACCCCATTTTTCAAGTCTTTCGGCAGTACCCAGACTTTGATTTGCGATTACTCCAATTTTGTAACCCTTGTCACAAAGATATTTCAACACTTTTTCCGCATCAGGATACAAAATCTCGTCCTCCTTATGCCAAGGAGTTTTCGTCAAACCAAAATATTTTATCGCTTCAATATCACCCTTCAAATTCTGCTTTGCAAAATAAATACGCTTTTCATTGAACTGCTCAAAGGTTATGTCCGTGCCCGAAATTGCGTCACGAATTCTATGATTGTAAGCCTCTGTTTCGTCAACAAGCGTTGAGCCTATATCGAAGAAAATCCATTTTACACGTTTCATCTTGTTACCCCACAAATTCACCCTCGGCAAAAGCGGCAGCACCGCCATTGCCCAGAATAAATCAAACCATAAAATGTGAAATTTGGAAAGTGAAAAGTGGAATTATTTCGTACACAAAAATTCCTAATTCCACTTTCCTAATTCCTAATTCAGAACATGTAGAGTGGAGTGAAAAGAAAACTCCTCACTCCACTCTCATAACTCCTAACTCTTACATAAGAGAGTTGTAAAGTGCTGTGATATCTTCAACGGAAGTATCCTTAGGATTGCCAGGACGGCAAGCATCGTCGTAAGCAGACTGTGCAAGGAAAGGAATATCCTCAGCCTTAACGATTTCCTTAAGGTCAGCAGGAATGCCAACATCGATGGAAAGCTGCTTAACAGCGTCGATTGCAGCCTTTCTGTATTCTTCCTGAGTCATATCGTCAACGCCCTTGACACCCATTGCACGAGCAATTTCACGGTACTTCTCGCCTGTTGCTTCAGCGTTGTATTCCATAACTGTCGGAAGAATGATTGCGTTTGCAACACCGTGTGGTGTATCGTAAAGTGCACCCAGAGGGTGAGCCATTGAGTGAACGATACCAAGACCAACGTTGGAGAAGCCCATACCTGCAACGTACTGACCGAGAGCCATATCTGCTCTGCCTTCCTTTGTGTTTTCAACTGCACCGCGGAGGCTTCTTGCGATGATTTCGATAGCCTTCAGGTGGAACATATCGGAAAGCTCCCAAGCACCCTTTGTGATGTAGCCTTCGATAGCGTGAGTAAGAGCGTCCATACCTGTTGCGGCTGTGAGGCCCTTGGGCATTGTGCTCATCATATCGGGGTCAACAAAAGCAACAACGGGAATATCATGAACATCGACACAAACCATTTTTCTATTGAGTTCTTCGTCTGTTATAACATAGTTTATAGTAACTTCAGCGGCTGTTCCTGCTGTTGTGGGAACCGCTAAAATGGGAACGCAGGGATTCTTTGTCGGAGCAACGCCTTCAAGACTCTTGACATCAGCGAATTCAGGGTTTGTAATGATAATGCCTATCGCCTTTGCTGTGTCTATTGATGAACCACCGCCTACTGCAATGATACAGTCAGCACCTGAAGCCTTGTATGCAGCA
The DNA here is from genome assembly GCA_937901465.1 of uncultured Clostridia bacterium. Classification (GTDB taxonomy): domain Bacteria; phylum Bacillota; class Clostridia; order Oscillospirales; family Ruminococcaceae; genus RGIG4131. The sequence goes on from CALGTU010000079.1 coordinate 3,272, forward strand.
ACGCCGTCCTGAACATTCTTTATTGATGGGTTTGCTTTGATTTCAGAAAAAATCTCATAGGGGATATTTTCCTTTGAAAGAAGGTCGGTAACTTTTGCTGTTACACCGAATTTGATAAGGTCGGGGTCTGAACAAACAAATGCCTTTTTAAATCCTCTTGCTTTCATTTCGTTTGAAATTTCGAGGATAGCACCCGCACCGTGATATGATGTTCCGTTTAAAACAATTCTCTGAGCCATAATGGAAAAACTCCTTTCAAAATTTATTGTATAAATTATATCATACAGAAGGAGCCATTTCAAGAAAAATTGTGTAAAATCTTCAAAAAAATTAACGCGGTAGAAAGTGCAGGGTTTCTCCTCCTTACTCTCTTAAAACGAAAAGACTGTGCTTTATACAAGGCAAACGAGCGACGGAATATGCGGATATTCCGAGCGAGTTTAACGCAGTAGAAAGTGCAGGGTTTCTCGTTTTACCCCACCGTGACCGCCGAAAATTCTCCACTCTCCAAGTCCTAAACGACTTATGAGATAGTTTCTTTCTTCGGCTGAAAGCTCTTTGTCAGTGTCAACAGATGTCATAAGTATCGGGGCATATTTATTATACTCTTTCTGTTCGGCTGTGAGGTCGTGTGTATTGACATATATATCGCCCGAAAAAACGATGTGGTTTTTATAGTCTATAAGAACAATCTCGCCCTTTAAATGACCGCCTTTTCCTTCAAGGATTTCAAAATCCATATCGCCGAAAGAAAATTCCCCGACACTCTGTAAAGGAAGACCCGTTTCCGTTCTCTTTTTTGAGATAACCTTTATTTTTTGTGGGTTTACGGGATAATACCCCGTTACAATCTTGCAGATATTCACATAAGGTTTATGGAGTTTGTTCTGTTCCCTGAAACCGTCTTCGCCATCGTGTTCCGCTTTGATACATAAAGCAGAATTCTCACTCATAAGAACTTCATCGAAAGATGACAGGAGTCCCGCGTGGTCAACATCGGCATGAGTTATTAAAACCTGCTTTTTCATATCATCATAAGAGGGAAGAATTTTTCTTATAACCTTTTCCATTTCGTCTTTATAACAAGCGTATCCGCTGTCTATGAAAAGTGCTTTGTCTTTATGCTTTATTATCGCGGTGTTACTTCCGCAGGGTGGCTCGATAAGAACAATTTCTGTATCTTCGCTTACTTTATGATACGTTATTCGGGGATTGAAATTCTCTCCCTTATAGCGATGAATAAGGTCTGCGAATTTTCCTATGCTGTCAAAGGTTTTATATGGCGAAAGACCTTTTTCATCAAGTGTCTGCATAGCGAGGTTTGTGTTTATTAAAAGGGTGTTTTTTTCTTCATCTGAAAGATGCGCTTTTCCTGCGATTTCAGAAACAAAACTCTCATAGAAAATGCTGTTATCAAAAACCTTTTCTGTATGGTTATAATCAAGAACTTTAACGGGACATATCTTTTCTGCCGATTTTAAAAATCTTTTTATCTTTTCTGAATTATCGACAAAAAGTCCCATTTTGAAATGCTGATAATCTGTTCCGTTTTCTTCTGAACTGATATATGAAATATTGAAATCAAATTCATCGATAAGCGATAAAACATCGGTTACACTGCCTGGGGTATCTTTAAGGCAGAATTCTATTAAAACAACTCCCCTTTCGGATTTATCGCCGTTTATATAACCTATCTCTGAAAGTCTTTCATCGGCTTTTTTGAGTTGCTCTTCCGTTCCCATAGCGTCGATAAAAAGGGTGTGGGAATCTATCGCTTTGTTATAGCTTACCCTTGTTATATTGATACCGAGTTCTGAAAAAAGCTTACTTGCTTTTAAAAATGCCCCTATATCATCAGGCATTGTTGTTATATATGTTTTCTTCATATTCTTCACCAAAATTCTTATAAAAAAACCGCAGACCTCTCCTTAAAAGAACATCTGCGGTTTTTGATTTTTAAATTACTTATTGGCGTCCTGCGCTCTGATTTCTGAACGACGGATCTTTCCGCTTCCCACTGTTTTGGGAAGACTATCGCGGAATTCAACAACTCTTGGATATTTATAAGGAGCAGTATGTTCCTTGACATAAGTCTGGATTTCCTTTTTCAGTTCGTCAGTTCCCTCTGTTCCGTTTGTGAGAACGATTGTAGCCTTTACAACCTGACCTCTGATTT
>CALGTU010000080.1 GCA_937901465.1 uncultured Clostridia bacterium
TAATTGTATAAAACAGGGTCCTTCCCATCTTTTCCTACGACCTTATTATATCCGCCGTTTTCTTTTAAAACACCATATACAAAATTTTCAATCGCTTGTCTTATTTCAGGCCCTGATTTTGAATAGTCGATATAGAGATTTCTTTCAGCATTATCAAGACAGTCAAGTGCTGTCATGATATTTTTATAACCTTCTTTGTTTTTAAACATTTCCTCTTTGAAACAGTTTCTTATTTCTGAAAAATTACTCATGGCAAAATCCCTCCAAAAAATTTTAAAAAAACATTTCACAGACCATTTTGAAGCAAGGTCATGAAATTGCAAAAATCTGTCAATATTATACCATATTAAAGCATTACAGTCAATTGAGAATAAAAGTAGCCGTGTTTATAAAAACACGGCTTTTTCAATCCATCTATACACCGTTTTTGTTGTCTTTTCTATATGCTGAATATTTTGCGAAGATTTTCTTCATAAATCTTTTTCTGCTGGGTAACCGCTGCTTCCGATTTGTCTGTATATTTTGCGAAAACAGCACCTATAAGCGGATATCCACAAGGCTCATCGTTATTTTTCCCAAAATCACTCATAGGTTTAAGTTCGGATTTCGACATATCACTTATCGATTTGCATCCGTTCAAAAAATAACTGTCTGCAAAGGGAATTTCAACAACAGGGATATATCTTTTTTCATTCTCGATGATATATTCAGCGACTTTATTTTTTTCTGAAATACTCTGAGATATAAATTCGGTTGAAAAAAGTTTTTCCCATGCTATTTTCGTGCTTCCTTCCTTGCGTTTGCTAAGCATTATCTTTATCGCAGAAACATACCCGTCTGTCAAACCAATTTTGTCGATAGCATCATACTCGGTATCGTTAACGGGAAGTTCATCCATAAGATTTCTTTCATTTTCATTTTCATCCTTGTATTTAGGAGAATCCAGACTCAAATTCTTGTTGTGTTTGCTTTCTGATTTGATATTTGTATTGAATCTGTTTTCGACCGATCTTCTGAAAAATCCGCAAAAACCTGTTTCTGTGGATTTTTCGGGATCGAATTTATCAAGAATTCCTTTTCCTTCGTTGCTGAGTATAAGACAATCTACTAATGCATCATATTTATTGTTTCTCATCATATCAGAAGCCATTGAAGACCTCATGATAAGGTCGATATATTTCTTTTTATCTTTTCTTCCGTCTGCAACATATTTACAGACAAGTTCGTTTACTTCCTTATCACTTAACACTTTTATTCATCCCCTTATATTAAAGATTGATAATAGCCTTAATAACTTCAAGAGGATTTTCATGATTTCCGCCTGAAACCTTATTCATAAGTGAATTCATATAGAAAAGTGAGGACACATTATAAGCAGTTGTCTTTCCTGTTGCGTGATTATATGAACCATAAATCATCGCTTTTACATCTGTATTTTTAAGGTATTCATAAGCATAGTTCATCGCCATCATAATGACAATCGGAGTAGGCTTTGCACCGTATGTTATATCGGAATAAACCTCATCGCCGTCAGAAAGATTTTCAACTATCTTTTCAAGAAGTTCATACTGTTTTTCAGGTGTTTCAGACAGAGTTGTCTTTATGTCAATTATCTTGTATTCAAAACCTTTTTTCTGTTTTATTTCATCAAGTTCAGATAAAAATGCCTTATAGTTTTTTTCTGTATTTTCATGTTCGGTTTTTACAACCACAATTTCAATCTTTTCATCTTTTTCAACTGAACTGTCAATCATAAGCATAGTCGGAAATCTTGTTTCAATTTCGCTTTTAAGGAGAAGTTCTTCTGCTTCGGTTTCGTATCTTATTTTATGAAGACAGTCATCGGGCTGCATAGGTATTACTGTTATAAACTTTTTCATAGAAAAAATCCCTTTCTTTAAATATTGATTTTATTATACCATAACAGACAATAAAATCAAGTATCCGACAAACCCTTTCATCTATTATCTGCTATGGCAGTCGCAGTTGATTTCAAGTCCTTCTTGAAGATTAATCTTCAAGAAAAGGCTTGAATTTAAACGCCTGTGGGTCGTCCGCAGCATACTCGTCCTCATAGATGAGAAGAGAACCGTAATACTGCTTCGTAGTTATAGTCTTTCCGTCAAGACTATACTGCGCAATAAGACTTCCCTCCTGAGAATACGACGTGAACTTTACAAGATCGCCGAAACGATTATAGTGGTAATCATCGTGATATCTGCCTGTATAATCAAACTGCGAGGTCTTTTCAAGGCTTCCGTCGGCCCTGTATGAATATATCTTTGTTCCGATAGCGTTTTCCTCTCTTTCTTCATAGGAGAGAAGTTCGTCATCGGCGGAATATCTCTTTTCACCTTTGAGACTTTCTTCGTCGTCATATTCATACAGTGTGTATTCAAGAAGTTCGCCGTCAAGGGTAAGATATTCGTCTCTGACACACACAGACCCCGTTTCGCTATAATAACTTCTGAATTCCACCTCCTGATTATATTCTCTGGAATACTGAGTACTTGACGAATATGCCAGAGACCCTGTTTCTTCTGTTGTTTCTTCTGACACCGTTGTTACAGCGGGGACATGAACTACCACCTCTGTGGGTGCTTCCGTCGGTGCTGTTTTGGGTGCGCAGGCTGTCATCGAAACAGCCATTGCTGAAATCACGCTTAAAAGTGTTATTGTTTTTATCATATCTGTCATAGTCTTATTCTCCTTTACATTGTTATTCTTTCTTGTTGTAATATTGTTGTTTGTCATAGTTTTTTCCTCCTTATATGTTCTTCTGTTTTTTGTTCTGATTGTTGTATCTGTCATTATAAATTCTCCTTTCGTTGTGGTTTATATTTACATATACTGTGATAAATTTCTCTGATTAAGTTTTTTAAAAAAATTTCGAAAATCACTCCTTTATCTAATCGTCGAAGAGTTCTTCGATAAGTTCATCGGCAGCTTTACTTCCGAGTTCCGACGCTTTTCTCAAGAGCTTTTCGGCTTTTTCTGTGTCCTCTTTTATACCGTTTCCGAAATAATATATTGCTGCGAGATAACAAAGTGAAATGGCATCGTTGTTTTCAGCCCCCTTTTCAAACCACTTTCTTGCAATATCAAAGTCTTGTTCAACCCCCTCTCCTGCGAGATAAATCTTTCCCAGTTCACACATAGAAATCACATCACCCTTTTCCGCTGCGAGTTCATAGTATTCTATCGCCTTTTGGGTGCAACCCTCTCTGCGATAGATATCTCCTAACATACGGAGAGAGTTTATATTTCCCTTTTCTGCCGCAAGTTCAAACCAGCCTGCTGCAAGTTCAGGATTATATCTTACTACTTTCCCGTAATAATAACTGTATCCGAAAATAGGATATTCTACTTCATCCCTTTTCTTTGCGGACTTTCTGAGCCAGTAGAGAGCCCTTTTGGGATTTTTCTTGACGCCGTCTCCATAAGAATAGATTTCAGAGAGGATAATCATAGCCCCCACGTTTCCTTTGTGGGCTGATTTTGATGTCCAGATAAGAGCGAGTTCATCATCCTTTTCAACATATTCACCTGTGTGATAGAACTCACCGAGTTTGAACATAGCAGATAAAGAGCCTTTCTTCGCTGCTTCTTCGAGAAGTTTTATGCCAAGCGTGGTGTTTTTCTCTGTTCCTTCACCTTTACAGGTCATCAGCCCGATATAGTATAACGCTTCGGTGTGTCCCTTGTCAGAAGCCTTTTTGAAGTATTTATAGGTGATACCCATGTCGCCGAGCCATTCGGCAGTGTAGTTAAGTTTCCCGAAATAGAACATCGCATCAACCCCGCCCATATCTGCTGCCTTTTTAAAACATCCGTAAGCCTTTCCACCATACCTTCTGTCGTAGTAGTATAATCCTAGTTCTGTGAGTCCTTCTGCGGTTTCGATTTCTTCTCCCCAGAAGAAATTATCTATAATAACACTAGTAATCTTTTCGTTTCTGTTATCTGTCATAATATCGTCTCCTTTTCTTTTGTTCTACATATACATATACTCTTGTTTTTTTCTTCGATTAAGTTTTTGCGGAATTTTTTATCATCTGATTAAGATAATCATCTGAAGTCGGGTTTTCTGATGTATAGTAATCATCAGAAAGCCCATCATTTAAAATCATCTTTATAAACCTCACCGCTGAATATATAATAATGATAAGTGTTATGATTTCTGTCATGTTATCGTCTCCTTTCATGTCGTTGTATTTACATATACATCATTTAAGAAGACTCAATTAAGTTTTTTAAAATAAAAAAGCCATATTTTTTAAAAAACACGGCTTTTTTATTTAAAGGAGATGATTATGATTTTATATACCTGCAATCCTGCAGGCCATAGAGTTGAGTTTACATATAAAAAATTATTTATTAAAGGAGAGATATTATTCTATC
>CALGTU010000081.1 GCA_937901465.1 uncultured Clostridia bacterium
ACATTTCTTCGTTTAAAATATCCTCTGTCTTTTGGTCTATTCCCGGTGCGAGGTCTATTTTTGTTATACCATTGAGCTTTTCGGAAAAATCGGTAATGGTGAAAAGAAAATTCTTCTCGATGCACATATTGACAGAATAGGCTTTATAGTAACATCTATAACCGATGACGGATTTATAAAAGTAGCAAACTGTGGCGGAATTGATAAAAGACTTTTACCCGCATTACCCGTTAAAATCTACGGTGAAAAAACAATAGACGGTGTTTTCGTTTCTGTTCCCCCTCATCTTGCATCAGAAGAAAAACCGCTTGCCGTTAACGAAATGTATATCGATACAGGATACAGCAAAGAAGAACTCGAAAAGATAGTATCTCTCGGTGATACGATATCATTCGATACAACTTTCAAAAAACTTCTGGGAAACAGAGTTTCAGGTTCAGCGCTCGATGACAGAAGCGGAGTTGTGGCTATCCTTTATGCGCTCGAACTTTTAAAGGAAGAAAAACTCGGTTGTGAACTTCAGATACTTTTCTCAACAGAAGAAGAGGTCGGCGAAAGAGGGGCAGCAACGGGCGCATTCTATCTCAACCCCGATATTGCTATAGCCGTTGATGTAAGTTTTGCCTATGCATCAGGCGAAAAAGAAGATAAATGCGGAAAAATGGGCAAGGGCGTTATGATAGGAATTTCTCCCTCACTCGACAGGGAACTTTCACATACCCTTATTGATATTGCCAGAGAAAAAAATATCCCCTATCAGACAGAAGTTATGAACGGCAGAACAGGAACAAATGCCGACAGATTTTCAGTTAACCGCGAGGGTGCTTGTAGCTCAACACTTTCTATTCCTCTTAAATATATGCATACCCCTACAGAAATTATCGATACCGATGATATAGTTTCTGTTTCAAAACTCATAGCAGAGTATGTAAAGGGGGTTAAATAATGCTTAAAAAACTTTGTCTTTTAAACGGCGGTTCGGGCGATGAAAAAGCTGTCCGCGAATTTATCATAAACGAAATCAAGGATTACTGTGATTACAGAACAGATAACTTAGGAAACCTTATCTGCGAGAAAAAGGGAAAAGAAACCCCGAAATCAAAGATAATGATTGCGGCTCATATGGACGAAGTTGCACTTATAGTAACATCGATAAAATCAGATGGCTCACTCGCCTTTTCAGCAGTCGGCGGAATAGAACCCGCAACCATTATGGGCAAAAGGGTTACTGTAAACGGACTTCCGGGTGTTATAGGCTCGCCAGCAGTTCATAATCTTTCGGCAAGTGAAAAAGATGAAAATCCTAAAATGTCATCACTCTATATCGATATCGGTGCTGAAAACAAAGAAGAAGCAGAAAAATATGTAAACCTTGGCGATATGGCATATTTTGATTCTGAATTTATAGAACTTGGCGACGGAAAAATAAGATGCAAAGCCATAGACGACAGAGCAGGCTGTGCTATGATGATTGATATGATAAAGGAAGAAATTCCTTTTGACACAACTTTCGTTTTTACCGTTCAGGAAGAAATCGGAACAAGAGGCGCTAAAACCTCAACATTTTCTGTAAACCCTGATATTGCTATTGTTTTAGAAACAACAACAGCTGCGGATATTCCTTTATCCGAAGGTGATAAAAAGGTATGCTTACAGAAAAAAGGTGCAGTTGTTTCGTTTATGGACAGAGGCACGATTTATGACAGAGAACTTTATAAACTTGCATTTTCAGTAGCAGACGAAAAGGGAATACCCGTTCAGACAAAATCCGTTGTAGCGGGCGGAAACGACAGCGGTGCTATTCATATAACGGGCGATGGTGTAAGAACAATGGCAATTTCAATTCCTTGCCGTTATCTTCATTCACCCTCTTGCGTTGCCGATAAATCTGATATAAAGGCTTGTTATGATTTATGCCTTGCCGTTTTATCCGAGGTAGGAAAATTATGATAGAAGAAATTGTGAATCTGCCTTCTCTTCGTGATGATTATTATTCACGCAAGATAAAAGCACATTATAAGGCTTATGGAACAGACTATGATTTTATGAAATTCTATAAAATCGGAGAGAATGCCGTTCTTTCAAAGTCGGGCGGCGGGGTTGTTATCTCATCAGGCGGAAATTTCGATATGAATGAACTTATGTTTTTTCTCGAAACTCTTTGCCCCGCTGAAATAGAAACCGACAGTGAAATTTTTATCCCGCATTACGAAAAGGTTAAAAGAACGCTTTTCTCTTTTCCCGATGTTTCTCCGGATGAAATAGAAGTAGATGACAATCCTAAACTCGATGATGTTTTTTCGGTTCTTAAAACAGGATTTGATATTGAAGATGTCTATTCCGAATGGCTGACAGATACATCTCACCGCATAAGACACGGCGTTTCAAAGGTTTATCTTTATGGAAAAACAACTGCAACAATGCAGTTTTGCGATGAAAACAACGCCTTTTTCGGAATGATAGCAACACATCCACAAGACAGAGGAAAAGGAAAAGCAAGAAAACTTTTATATCATTTAAAAAATGAGTATAAAAGAGAATGCACCCTTTTTGCAAAAGACGAAAGAGTGTCTTTTTATGAGGGAGCGGGATTTATAAAAAAAGGCGAAGATTATATTTATATAAGGCGAAAGGATTTTTAAAAAATGAGCGAATTTTTCAAACTCAGCGAAAGAGTAAAAGAATTTTCAGAAAAAGCAGAAATTTCAGCAAAGGATACTTTTTCGGGAATAGATGATATTTTAGAATATAATACACATAAAGTGCTTTCTGCTTTTGCAAAGAATAAAGTAAGCGAAGCTTGTTTCAAGGGAAGCACAGGTTATGGCTATGACGATATGGGCAGAGATGTTTTAGATGCAGTTTATGCTGATATCTTCAGATGCGAAGACGCACTTGTCCGTCATAATTTCGTTTCGGGAACACACGCTTTAACAGTCGCACTTTTTGGTCTTTTACGCACAGGCGACACACTTTTATGCATAACAGGAAACCCTTATGATACATTGGAAGAAGTTATCGGAATAAGAGGAGAAAAGGGAAACGGTTCACTTTCTGATTTCGGCGTTAAATATGATAAGGTTGACCTTACTCCCGAAGGAACATTCAATAAAGAAGAAATCCTTAAAAAAGTACCCGAAGCAAAGGTTATCTATATCCAGCGTTCGAGAGGGTATTCTCTTCGCCCCGCAATAACAATCTCACAGATGGAAGAAATAATAGCGGAATGTAAAAAGGTAAACCCCGACGCAATAGTTATGGTTGATAACTGCTATGGCGAATTCGTTGAAAAGAGAGAACCTACAGAAGTCGGCGCTGATGTCTGCGTCGGTTCACTCATAAAG
>CALGTU010000082.1 GCA_937901465.1 uncultured Clostridia bacterium
AATCAACTATCATCACCCTGAGGTTGCAGCATCAGGTCAGTTTGAAATCGAGCCTCAGCTCGGAAAAATGTCAGAAATGGCTGACGCTACAATGATGATAAAATACATCATTCACAACACAGCTCTCAAATACGGCAAATCAGCAACATTCATGCCAAAGCCCATCTATGGCGAAGCAGGAAGCGGTATGCATGTTCATATGCTTCTTCTTAAAGATGGTCAGCCTGTATTTTCAGATGACAACGGTTATGCTCATCTCAGTAAAGAAGCTCACTGGTTCATGGGCGGTCTTTTAAAGCATATCCACTCACTCTGTGCTCTTACTAACCCCAGCACAAACTCATTCAAGAGACTTGTTCCCGGTTATGAAGCACCCGTTACAGTTGGTTACGCTACATCAAACAGATCTGCTGTTATCCGTATCCCCGCTTATGCAAAAACTCCCAACAAGCGTCGTTTCGAGCTCAGAAACCCCGACGCTACATGTAACCCATATTTCTGCTATGCTGCTATTCTTATGGCAGGTCTTGACGGTATCAAGAACCAGATTGATCCTCATGAAAACGGTTGGGGACCTTATGACGTAAACCTCTTCCATCTTTCTGATGAAGAAAAGGCTAAGCTTCAGGGACTTCCCACATCTCTCGAAGAAGCTCTTGACGCTCTTGAAAAGGACCATGACTACCTCACAGCAGGCGGTGTATTCCCCGAAGAACTTCTCAAGAACTTCATCAAGACAAAGCGTGCTGAATGTCGCGAACTCGCAAACATTCCTCATCCCGCTGAATTCGATAAGTATTACAACCTTTAATAGAAATAAAGCCACTCTTTTTTGCAGAGTGGCTTTTCTATTGAAATCTCCCCAAAAATGATGTATAATGTTTTTTGTGGTATTTTTTATGAAAGGATTTTTATATTATGGACCTTAACGAACTGCGTCAGCAGATTGACATTATCGACAGCGAAATACTCGATAAATTCATAAAGAGAATGGAACTTTGCCTTGATGTTGCAAGATATAAAAAAGAAAACAATATAGGCGTTATGCAGTCATCAAGAGAACAGGAAATTATAGACAGAGTAAGAAGTCTTTCTGATGAAAAATATAAGGACAGCGTTGCACTTTTATTCACAAATATAATGGATATAAGCAAGAGTTTTCAGCAGAATGAAATCAACAAAGGTCTTTCGTTTATAGAATATAATCCTTTCGAGATAAGCTCTTCGGCAAAAGCAGGCTGCTTTGGTGTTAAGGGTTCTAATTCAGAAGAAGCGGCAAGAAAGATTTTCGGAAAAGAAAAGGAGCTTTCTTTCTATTCTGAATTTGAAGATGTTTTCAAAGCTGTATGCAACGGAGAAATAGATTTCGGAGTTGTTCCTTTACAGAATTCAAGTACAGGTTCTATAACCCAGACATATGACCTTATGCGTAAGTATGATGTTTATATAAATAAGATGATAAGAGTAAGCATAAGACATTGTCTTGCGGCAAAAGGAAATGATATACAAGGAATTGAAAAGGTTTATTCTCACCCCCAGGCACTTATGCAGTGTTCTGATTTTATATCAAGCAAAGGACTTTCTCCTATAAATTATGAAAGCACTTCTTCTGCTGCTGAACTTGTTTCAGAAAGCGACGAAAAAATTGCCGCTATATGTTCGCCCGAATGTGCAGCTCTTTATGGACTTGATATAATTCAGGAAAACATTTCTGATTATGAAACAAACTTCACAAGATTCATCTGCATTTCAAAGAATTTTGCGGTTGAGGAAAACGCAGATATCATCTCTGTTCAGCTTACAATTCCCAACGAAGAAGGAAGTCTTTACAGACTTTTGACAAAATTCACTGTTTTAGGGCTTAACCTTCTTAAAATCGAAAGCAGACCTCGTCACGAAGGCAATTTTGATGTTGTTTTCTATCTTGATTTCGAAGGAACAATATCTGATGAAAGAATAAATTCACTTCTTATTCATCTTGAAAAAGATGCAACAGATTTCAAATTCCTCGGAAACTACTCTGAACTTATATAAGGAGATTTCGGATTATGGGTGTAGTGTCAATCGCTTTGCTTATTGTTTCAATAGTTTTTATGTCGATAGGATTTGCTGCTGTTATAGTCGGAATTATTTTTCTTCTCATAAGCAAAAATCTCTCATCAAAAACTTCTCATAGTGTAATGGGTAAAATCACAGGTATGACATGGAACGCCGCAGAATTCAACGCACAACGTGGTGATAAAGGTGTTGAAATCGGCGGAATGAATGTAAAAGTAGGGTCAAGACCCGCTCGATTTGAAATCGGTGAAACAGGAATTGGCGTGAATGCTGTTCGCACAACAACAAGTACACCAAGAAATATGTTCCACAAGGTTTTTGAATATACTGTTGACGGTATTACATACGAAAGAGCCGAAGGTGTAAGATATAACAAGGGTGCTGTTGAAAAATGCATCGGAAAAGAAGTTACCGTTTATTACGATGCTGAAAATCCGATGAGAGCATCCCTTTCATCAGGAAAAGGTTATAAGATAACATATCTTATTCTTCTTATAGTCGGTATTCCTTCTCTGTTAGGCGGAATCACAGGGCTTATAATAAGTTTGATATAAAAAACAAGGCTATCAGGATTTATCCCGATAGCCTTTGATTTTACGCCATAACTTTTGACATAAGAGAAATTCTTTTTTTCATAGTTATTATATTCTTATTATCTTTTCTTTCATAAGAAGTTTCGTCCATCATACGCTTTGCTATGTAAATTCCCAGTCCGCCGACTTTTCTTTGTTCTATGCCCGATGTTATATCGGGTTCTTCTTTTTCGAGAGGATTAAAAGGAATTCCCTTATCAGAAATTTCAATTAAAATTTCGCCATTCAAAACTTCAGCACCGATTTCAACTTCTCCCTTTATTCCGTCATAAGCATAAGAAACTATGTTTATAAAGATTTCTTCGGTAGCAAGACGAAGGTCTTTTATAACTCTTTCGGCGGAAGGATAAAGATTATCTTCGTCTTTGATTTTCATAAATATAAATTCCATAACATCTTCAAATGCCTGAGAAGTTGCATCTACAACGATATAATCCATCTTTCCACCTTCTTTCATAAAATTTTCTACTACACTTCTCCGTCTGCGTAGTCAATAGTCTGTCTGAGTTCTTCTGAGATTTTCTTTCCGACAAGTATCACACAACTTCTCGGTTGTACGAAAATATCTCCTCCGCGGTAATGTTCGGGATTTTTAATAAAGCTGTTTTCATCTCTTGCTGTATCAGCAACAACATGCCAGCCGAATCCCAACGGAAGTTCGGGCAACTGGTATGATTTCTGTTCCCAGATTGTATTCATAATACAGTATATAAAGGTATCTTCATCGGTATGATACTTATGCGATGTTTCAACAAACATAACCGCAAGAGTATGTGATGATGAGCCGTTATCAAGTTGCCATGCCCTTGTCTGATGCCACGAAACTTCGGGATATCCGAGTTCGGTTTTGGGAGTTTCATAGCTCGGATTTCTGAGAACAGGGTGACTGAGTCTGAATTTAATCATGCTGCTTACAAAATCGAAAAGGTCTTTATTCTTTTCGAGATTTGACCAGTCGAGCCAGAGAATTTCGTTATCCTGACAATAAGCATTGTTGTTTCCGAACTGTGTATTTCCGAATTCATCTCCCGCAAGCATCATAGGAACGCCCCTGCTCATAAGGAGCATAACGAAAGCGTTTTTACGCTGTCTGCGTCTTAATGCAAGAACTTCGGGATTATCTGTATCACCTTCGGCACCGCAGTTCCAGCTGTTATTATCGTTAGCACCGTCGCGGTTGTTTTCGCCGTTGGCCTCGTTGTGTTTTTCTGTATAACTTACAAGGTCATTAAGAGTAAATCCGTCATGACAGGTTATAAAGTTTATCGAAGCATTGGCACTTCTTTCTCTGTAAAGCCCGGGCGATCCCATAACTCTGTCTATTATGCAATCAACGGGAAGTCCGTCACTTTTAAGGTGTCTTCTCATATCATCACGATATTTTCCGTTCCATTCCGCCCAACGTCCCTGTGTCGGGAAAGAACCAACCTGATAGAGTCCGCCTGCGTCCCAGGCTTCTGCTATAAGTTTTGTTCTGCTTAAGATCGGGTCATGTTCCAGAGCTTCTAAAAGCGGTGGATTTTCCATAGGTGCACCATTCTGGTCTCTTGAAAGAATTGATGCAAGGTCAAAACGGAAACCGTCGATATGATATTCTGAAACCCAGTATCTGAGGCAATCGAGAATCATATTTCTTACTACCGAGTTATTACAGTTGAATGTGTTTCCGCATCCGCTGAAGTTATAATAATATCCTTCGGGAGTAAGAAGATAATATGTTGCATTATCAAGTCCCTTGAAAGAGAGAGTAGGACCATGTTCGTTACCTTCTGCCGTGTGGTTGAAAACAACGTCAAGAATAACTTCTATTCCGTTTCTGTGAAGTTGTTTTATAAGGTTTTTGAGTTCGTCAACTTCCATTCCGTATCTGCCTGTTGCGGCATATGCGGCTTTGGGTGCGAAAAATCCTACTGTTGAGTATCCCCAGCAGTTATAAAGGCGTTTTCCTTCGTTGTCAACATTACAGTTGTCGAGTTCGTCAAACGAGAAGATAGGCAGAAGTTCTATACAGTTTATACCAAGTTCTTTGAGATATGGGATTTTATCAATAATACCCGCAAATGTTCCGGGGTGTTTTATGTTGCTTGATTCGTGTTTTGTAAAAGCCCTTACATTCGCTTCATAGATGACAAGGTCTTCCATAGGGATTTCAAGAGGTCTGTCGCCTTCCCAGTTGAAATCGTCATATATAATTCTTCCGCGGTTTGTAAATTCAGTATATGCAGCACTGTTTACGCCCCATACATTTCTTCCGCTTACACCCTTTGCATATGGGTCTAAAAGAATTTTTGTCTTATCAAAACGATGTCCCTTTTCGGGATTAAATTCACCGTCAACGCGGTATCCGTATTCAAGTGTTTCATAATCAAGGTCGAAAACTATCATCGACCAAACGCTTCCTATTCTGTATTCCTTAGGAAAAGGAATTACCGCAAAAGGAAGTGCTTCCCCTCTTTTATAGAGTACAAGTTCCACAGATTTTGCGTTTTTTGAGAAGATAGAAAAGTTAACTCCTCCTGAAACGATAGTCGCTCCGAAAGGAAGGCTTTTGCCCTCTCTTATACGCATTCCGCGGTAAATTCTTGTTGGGTATCCGTCAATTCTTGTTATCATTGTGAAAAAACCTTCTTATACCAGTTTATTATGACATCGCAGCAGCCGCTGTATCAAGATTATCATAACAGTTGAAAATTGTTCCGAAACCTGTCATTTCCATAACGTCCTTAACTTCTTCGTTAAGATTTACAAGCGCTATGTTTTCACCGAGCTGACGGCTTCTTTTTCCTAAAAGAAGAAGAACACGGAGCCCTGAGCTTGAAACATATGTGCAGTCTTCCATATCGATAACAACATTCTTGTTGTTTTCAACAACAGACATCATAGATTCTCTCGCTTCTTCACTTGTGTTGTAGTTGAGTTCGCCCTTAAGAGATACAACTGTTATATCTCCGGGAAGCATCTT
>CALGTU010000083.1 GCA_937901465.1 uncultured Clostridia bacterium
CATTGTTCTTATAACTTTGGGTGATGTCCAAACTGCAATTTATAGGGGGCTTATTTTCTTGGTCGTTTCTTGCCCTTGTGCGTTTGCAATTTCTGTTCCTTTAAGTTATTTTTCAGGGCTTGGAAACGCTTCAAAAAATGGCATCTTGATAAAAGGCTCAAATTACCTAGACGCCCTTGCAAAAGTAAAACTTGTTGCTTTTGATAAAACAGGCACAATCACAACAGGTGATTTTAAAATTACAAACATTGAAAGTTTTGATAAAAAACATACAAAAGAAGATGTATTATATCTTGCAAGTTTAGGCGAACAATATTCGTTGCACCCACTTGCAAAAGCAATTGTTGAATATTACAATTTGTGTGCCCCAATCATTACTGGTACCTTTCGATATGAAAATGGCATCACCTACTATGTGACTCCGAAAGGAAAAAAGGTAACAGGCTGGATTAAGGAGGATGAAAAATGGTATTATTTTTCGCCGGATACAGGTGCGATGCAGACCGGATGGCTGTCTTATGGGGGAGAGCATTTATTTTTATCTCCTTCTACTGGAGAAATGGTCGTCGGGTGGTTTGAATACAATAATGCAAGCTACCTTGCGAAGGGAAATGGTGCCATTGTAAAGAATGGCAAAAAATCTTTAGGTAACCATTTACCTTTAAATGAAGGAATATTTTTCTCACCCAGAAATAAACAAATTCCTCTCTGATTTACCGCATAGATACTATGAAGAAAACAATCTTCATTCGTTTATAATTTCTATGATGAAAGATTATGATGAGTGTCTTTCGGCGTTTGAAAAATTTCTTCCGTTTATAGATAACTGGGCTACTTGTGACGGTGCTAAACCAAAGGTTTTTTTGAAACACCCCGAGAAGATTTACCCGAAGATAAAAGAGTGGATTAAATCGAAAGAAACATATTCTGTCCGCTTTGCTGTTGTTCTTTTAATGGACAGGGTTTTTCTTGAAGACAATTTTTCTTTGGAACACACAGAAATGATTTCATCTCTTAAAACCGATGAATATTATGTTCATATGGTTGTTGCATGGTATTTTGCAACCGCTCTCGCAAAGCAATATGATGCGGTTATACCTTATATCGAAAACAGAGTTCTTGACAGAAAAACGCACAACAAGACGATACAGAAAGCCATTGAAAGCTATAGGATTTCAGATGAAACCAAAGTTTATTTAAAAACACTTAAATACTGAAAAAAAGCATCTCCGGTATGAGATGCTTTTTATTTTGACAAATCTGTATTTCTGATTTTTTCTCTTAATTTTAAAACATATGAAGGAGAAACCGAAAGTTCATCGATGCCCATTTTAAGAAAATCTTCCGTTAAAGAAATATCTGCCGCGAGTTCACCGCAGATACCTACCCAGATACCATTTTTATGGGCGTTTTCTATCGTCATTTTAATAAGCTTCAAAACCGCTTTATGATGAGTATCGCAGAATTTTTCAACCGATAAATTCTGTCTGTCGCAAGCGAGAGTATACTGGATAAGGTCATTTGTTCCTATACTGAAAAATGAAACTTTTTTGGAGAGGTCATCGCTGATTATTGCCGCCGCGGGAGTTTCTATCATTATTCCGAGTTCTGTTGTTTCGTTAAAAGGTATCTCCTCTTTTTTAAGTTCTTCTCTGACATCTTTACAGAGAGAAAGCGTTTCATCAACTTCTTTTTCGCTTGTTATCATCGGGAACATAATGCTTATATTTCCATATGCCGAAGCTCTGTATAAAGCACGGAGCTGTGTTTTGAAAACATCTGTTCTTGAAAGACAAAGTCTTATTCCGCGAAGCCCCAGAGCAGGATTTTCTTCCTCAGGAATACCAAAGTAATCAGCCTGTTTATCAGCACCTATATCAAGAGTTCTTATAACAACCTTTCTCCCCGACATTTCTTCGGCAACCTTTTTATATACAGAAAACTGTTCTTCTTCTGTAGGAAAATCCTCTTTTCCGATAAAAATGAATTCACTGCGGAAAAGCCCTATGCCGTCGGCATCGTTATCTATGGCTTCTCTGATACTTTCAGGATTTCCGATATTCGCAAATACATCTATTTTTCTTCCGTCTATAGTTCTGTTTTCTTTTCCTTTGAGCGATGAAAGATGATTTTCTTTTTCTTTATATTCATTCTGTTTTTTCTTATAATAAGAAAGTGTTTCTTCATCGGGATTTAAAATAAATTTTCCAGAAAAGCCGTCTGAAATTGCAAAATCTCCGTTTTTTATAACAGAAAGAAATTCATCGCCGACATTTATAACAGCGGGGATATTCATGCTTCTTGCAAGTATTGCGGTATGTGAATTTGAAGAGCCTTTTGCTGTTACAAATGACAGTATTTTTTCTTTATCAAGAAGAATGGTTTCTCCCGGAGATAGATCTTCGGCACAGATTATGATTTTTTCTTCATCTGTCGTATTTTCGTTTTCGCCCGAAAGATGATTTATGAGTCGATCTGAAATCTCTTTTATATCGGCAGAACGGGATTTCATATATTCGTTTTCCATAGAAGAAAACAGCTCTGAAAATTTTTCTGACGCTGAAAAAACGGCATATGAAGCGTTTACTTTTTTGCTCTTTATCATATCTGTGATAAAATCGTTATAATCTTCGTCTTCAACCAGCATTTTATGAATTTCAAATATTGCCGCTCCATCTTCGCCGACTTTGCTGACCGCCTTTTCTCTTATATCTTCAAGTTCTGATAAAACTTCATTCTTTGCTTTTTCAAATATTTCTATTTCTTTGTTTACATCGGTTATGTTTTTTCGTTCGGTTTCTTTTTTCTTTTTTCTTATAACAGAAATTTTTCCCATAGCGACAGCATCGCATATTCCCTTTCCCTCAAAAATCGTCATAAAAGATATAGCTCCCTGATTTAAAGATTTTCTTCAAAGAATTTTTTTATTTCCGTTAACGCTTTTTCTTCGTCGGGTCCTTCGATAGTAACAGTTACTTCATCGCCCTGTTCAACGCCTAAAGACATAACCGCCATAAGCTTTGATGCTACTGCTTTCTTTCCGTTTTTTTCAATGGTAATAACGCTTTCAAATTCTTTTGCTTTCTTGGCAAGATATCCCGCCGGGCGTGCGTGAATACCTACTTCGTCTTTTACTTTATAAGTGAATTTTTTCATAACAAAAATCCTCCGTTTTTTATATAATCCGAAAGATAGTTTTTGCAGAAAACAATTCAATATACAAAACAAAAACAAAACTGCAACAAATCATATTGTTGCAGTTTCTTCTTTTTCTTTAAGTTCTTTTAAAAGCATAAACATTGCGGGAAGAGACAGGAGTGCTGTTAAGATATCAGCGGCGGATTGTGCTGTCCATAACCCCGCCATTCCGAAAGCTGATGAAAAGATATAGATAATCGGAATGAAGAAAAGTCCTTGTCTTGCCATAGCAAAAAATGATGAAAGGAAAGTTTTTCCCATATTCTGAAGAAGCATATTTGTCATAACGATAATGCCCTGGGTTATTGCCGTTATACATTGAAAACGAAGCATAGGAGTTCCGTCTGCGATAACTAACGGGTCATCTCTGAAAACAGAAATCAGGTTATCAGACATCATAAATACAACCGCACCGAAAACAAGCATAAATATACTTGAGAAGACTGTACAGAATTTATATGCATATCTTACTCTGTCAAACCTTTTAGCACCGATATTGAATCCGCAGACAGGTTGGAAACCTTGTCCGAAACCGATTATTACAGAAACACCTATCCAGGTTATTTTCTGAACTATCGATATCGCCGCTATCATAGGTTCATCATATCCCTTTGCGATATTATTCAGGCATATCGCAGAAATTCCTATAACCGCCTGACGCATAAGAGAGGGAGTTCCGTATCTGAAAAGTGCTGAGAAAATCGCATTTGTAAATGAAAGTTCGGGTTTTCTGATTTTTACTCTTCCTGTTATGAAAAGAAGAATTATAAATGAAATTATCTGACTGATAACTGTTGCTATCGCAGCGCCCTTTACTCCCATTTTTAGAACTGTTATAAAAACAGGGTCTAAAATAACATTTAAAAGAGAACCCGCGGCCATTCCTATCATTCCCGAAAGGGCATTCCCTTTAAATCTTATCTGATTATTCATAGTAAATGCCGACATTATAAAAGGAACGCCTATCAAAAGAATTGAAATATATTCAGCACTACTTTCTTTTATCAGTTCTGTTGCACCGAGAAAGAGAACGAAAGGCTCAATAAAAATAAATCCCAGAACAGAAATCAAAACACCAAAAGAAAACGAAAGGATAAAAGATGTATCTGACATTTTTTCGGCTGATTCCGTATCTCCCCTGCCGAGCGCATGTGACATATAGTTTCCCGAACCGTGTCCGAAGAAAAAGCCTATCGCCTGAACAACATTCATAAGCGGCATTGCAACCCCTACCGAAGCTGTTGCTAAAGTGTCATTAAGTTCGCCGATGAAATAGGTATCCGCCATATTATAAAAGGCGGAAATAAGCATTGTTATTATTGTAGGAACAGCAAGTTTTGATATAAGAAGCGGAATATTCGCGTTAAGCATTTCATAGCGCTTTTTCTCTGCTTTTGTCATTTTCCCGCCTCCTTTTCTGAAAAAATATCGTCAGATAAAATTATATCACAAAAAAATAGTGTCTTCAATGTGATTTTACACGAATTTTCTTGCATTGATGCTTAAAATATGGTAGAATAAATCAATATGTGATTTTTTTGGAAGGAGTTTTTCAGATGTTTGACACAATAGTCAGGATAAATAGTGTCATAAACGATTTTGTATGGGTTAAAATAGGTCTTTTTCTTCTTATCGGAACAGGCATTCTTACGACAGTAATAACAAAATTCTTTCAGGTTGTTCATATAAAAGAATGGTGGATGTCTACCATAGGCGGAATATTCAAGAAAGAAAGCAAGGTACGCGAAAACAACGACAAGGGCGGCGTTTCACAGTTTCAGGCGCTCTGCACAGCACTTGCCGCTACAATAGGAACAGGCAATATAGCAGGCGTTTCTGCCGCTATATGTACAGGTGGACCCGGCGCTGTATTCTGGATGTGGGTTGCTGCATTTTTTGGAATGATGACAAGTTTTTCGGAAAATATTTTAGGTATATACTACCGCAGAAGAAATAAAAACGGCGAATGGTCAGGCGGGGCAATGTATTACCTTAAAGACGGTCTCGGCAATTATAAGGGATGTAAGAAACTCGGCTCTGTTCTTGCAGTTGTCTTTGCGATATGTGCAATCCTTGCTTCATTCGGTATCGGAAATATGGGGCAGGTCAACAAGATTGTAATAAATCTCGAAAACGCATTCTTCACAAATTTCGGTCTTGATTTCGGATATGCTTTCGGAAATGTAAAATGGACATCCCTTATAATAGGAATTGTTCTTATGGT
The DNA here is from genome assembly GCA_937901465.1 of uncultured Clostridia bacterium. GTDB lineage: Bacteria > Bacillota > Clostridia > Oscillospirales > Ruminococcaceae > RGIG4131. The sequence goes on from CALGTU010000083.1 coordinate 5,423, forward strand.
TATAGGCGGTCTTATCATTTTAGGCGGAATTCAGAGAATAGCCGCTGTTGCTGAAAAGGTTGTTCCTTTTATGGCGATAGCTTATATTATCGGATGTCTTGCTGTTTTCTTTATGCATATAGATATGGTCGGCGATATTTTCGTTTCAATCTTTAAATTTGCATTCGGCGTTGACGCTGTTGTCGGCGGTGCTGTAGGAATTTCGATAAAACAGGTTGTGACACAAGGTTGTAAAAGAGGCGTTTTCTCTAACGAAGCAGGTCTTGGTTCGGCTGTTATGGTAAACGCTTCATCAAATGTGAAAGAACCCGTTAAGCAGGGTATGTGGGGAATACTTCAGGTATTCATTGACACATTCGTTGTCTGCACAATGACTGCGGTTGTTGTTCTTTCATCAGGAAGTATAAATCTTGAAACAGGAATTGTAAACAAGGGTGTTGACGACGCGACACTCGTTGCAAACGCATTCGGAAATTCATTCGGAATTGTCGGAAACATTTTCATAGCTGTTTCAATTCTTCTTTTCGCATTCACAACAGTTCTCGGTTGGTCGCACTATGGCTGTAAATCATTTGAATATCTCTTCGGAGAAAAGGCAACTAAATTCTATCGTGTGTTCTTTGTTCTCATGATAGTTTCCGGCTCACTTATGACATCTTCAATAGCATGGGATATTTCAGATACATTCAACGGAATGATGATGATTCCCAACCTTATCGGCGTTGTTTCGCTTTCACCTATGGTTATCAAAATCACACAGAACTATGTTGACAGAAAGATAAAGAAAAAGGATATCGAACCCGCTCTCTCTTATGATGCAAATATTCAGGCAGAAACCGCAAAGGCTATAAAAGAAGAAGCTTAATATTTTGAAAGGCAGGGATTTTATGTCGTTCAGAAATGATTTTATGTGGGGTGCAGCATCGGCTGCATATCAGATTGAAGGCGCTTATAACGAAGACGGAAAGGGTCTTAACATCTGGGATTATTATTCATCTTTAAAAGGTAAAATTGCACACAACGAAAACGGAAACATCGCCTGCGACCATTATCATCGCTATAAAGAAGATGTCGCTTTGATGAAAGAAATGGGTCTTAAATTCTATAGATTCTCTCTTTCATGGACAAGAATTCTTCCCGATGGCGAAGGAAAAATAAACGAAAAGGGTGTTTTGTTTTACAACAACCTTATTGATGAACTTATTAAAAACGGCATAGAACCCGTTGTAACACTCTTCCACTGGGATTATCCCCTTTCTCTTCACAGAAAAGGCGGTTGGCTTAACGATGATAGTCCTCTGTGGTTTGAAAATTATGCGAAAATATGCACAGAACTTTTTTCAGACAGAGTAAAATATTTCATAACAATAAATGAACCTCAGGTGTTTTTGGGGACAGGTTATTTCGAAGCAAAATTTGCTCCTTTCGTAAAACTTCCCGATGCCGACATTATTAAAATGGGGCATAACATTCTTCTCTCACACGGAAGGGCTGTAAAGGCTATAAGAGAAAACGCAAAGGGCGATGTTAAAATCGGTTTTTCTCCGACAGGGCCTTGTGTTGAACCGAAGGACGAAAGAGAGAAAGAACTTGAAAAAGCAAGATTTTTAAGTTTTGATTTTGACGAAGGAAATTATGTTTTCTCAAACTCTTGGTGGTCTGACCCTATAATACTCGGTGATTATCCCGATAAGGCATATCAGCTTTTCGGGGATATTCTGAAAAATGTAATAAAAGATGGGGATTTTGAAATAATCTCTCAGCCACTTAATTTTTATGGTGTAAACATTTACGAAACAAGACCCTCGGGTATGAAAGGTGATTATCTTTCAAACACATATATCGGTTCACCAAGAAACGCTATGGACTGGCCGATATGCGAAAACGCACTCTATTATTCGGCGAAGTTTTTATATGACAGATATAAACTTCCCATTATCATAACAGAAAACGGAATGCCCTGTCACGACTGGATTCATCTTGACGGAAAAGTTCATGATGAATCGAGAATCGATTTTGTTCACCGCTATCTTAACGGTCTTAAAAAAGCCGCTGAAGAAGGCGTTGATATTATGGGATATTTCTATTGGTCGGTTATGGATAATTTTGAATGGTCGAGTGGATATGACAGAAGATTCGGTCTTATTTTCGTGGATTACAGAACGGGTGAACGAACCGTAAAGGAATCTGCGTTATGGTATAAGAAAATAATTGAGTCAAACGGTGAAATATTATAAAAAAGGAGGGGTATGATTTTTAAAATCATACAAAAAATTATGGGTTCAATAACAGTAATTCTCATTACAATCGTTCTTTATATGGGAATGATGATTGTAATCGGAGCACTTCATTCAAAGAAAAACAAGGATGTCGGGGATTTTTATCTCGGCGGAAGAAAATTAGGTCCTTTTGTTTCAGCGATGAGTGCTGAAGCATCAGATATGAGCAGCTGGCTTCTTATGGGACTTCCAGGTGTTGCATACCTTACAGGTGGCGCTGAAGCAGGCTGGACAGCGATAGGTCTTGCAATAGGAACATATCTCAACTGGCTTCTCGTTGCAAAAAGACTTCGTATCTACACAGAAAAATGCAGCAACTCAATCACAATTCCTGATTTCTTCGCTAACCGTTACCGTGACAACAAGGGAATTCTCACACTCATTTCAGCGGTTATAATCCTTGTATTCTTCGTTCCTTATACAGGTTCAGGATTTGCGGCCTGCGGAAAGCTTTTCAGCACACTTTTCGGCTGGGAATATCAGGTTGCAATGATTGTCAGTGCGGTTATTATCGTTCTTTATACTTGTCTTGGCGGATTTTTAGCAGCAAGTTTCACGGACTTCATTCAGAGTATCGTTATGACACTCGCACTTATCAGCATCGTTGGTTTCGGTGTTTATACAGCAGGCGGATTTGACGCTGTTATGGCAAACGCAAACGAACTCGCAGGTTATTTCTCTCTTTCTCATATACATAACACAGAAACATTAGCAGCAGATAAGTATTCTCTCCTTACAATAGCATCACTTCTCGCATGGGGACTCGGTTATTTCGGTATGCCTCATATCCTTTTAAGATTTATGGCTGTTGAAGATAAGAACAAGATAAAGACATCAAGAAGAGTTGCTACCGTATGGGTTGTAATCTCGATGGCTGTTGCAATCTTCATAGGTTTTATAGGAAACGCTCTTACAGCACAGGGAATTATCCCCGCGCTTTCAGGCTCTGATTCAGAAACAATCATCATCAAGACAGCTATGTTCATGAGTGAAAAGCATATTCTTCTCGCTCTTGTTGCAGGACTTGTATTCTCAGGAATTCTCGCTTGTACAATGTCTACTGCTGACTCACAGCTTCTTGCGGCATCATCAAGTATGTCTGAAAATATCCTTAAGGGATTCTTTAAAGTAAAAATGAGCGAAAAGACATCAATGCTTTGTGCAAGAGGAGTTCTCGTTGTTATTGCAATTCTCGGCGTTGTTATCGCTTGGAATCCTGACAGTTCAGTATTCAGAGTTGTATCATTCGCATGGGCAGGATTTGGTGCTACATTCGGACCCGTTATGCTTACAGCACTTTTCTGGAAGCGTTCAAACAAGTATGGTGCAATCGCAGGAATGGTTGCAGGTGGCGTTATGGTATTCCTCTGGAAATTTGTAATAAGCAAACTCGGCGGAGTTTTTGCAATCTACGAACTTCTCCCCGCATTCGTTTTAGCACTTATAGTTATCATCGTTGTTTCACTTCTTACAAAGGCTCCCGATGATGAAATTGTTGCCGAATTTGATGAAGTAAATAAAGAAATGAAAGAATAAAAATAAAACTCCCTGTTCCTTTAAAAGAACGGGGAGTTTTTATTTCAAAGCAATAAATCTTTATGTTCCGATGGATTTATAATCTATGAATCATTCACGACCGAGGGTTTTCCATCAACTTTATACTATAAATCCTGCCATCTTCAAAAATAACCAAAACCATGCAATCATCATTTATGCATTTAATAGAATTTTCAGATACTGATTGAATACAGAATCCACATTCTTCTATTTTGGATGTGATTTCTTCTTCAGATGGTTTATCTCCTACTCTGAAACCTGCAAATTCAAGAAAATCAGATGAATATACAGTGATGTTTTCTACAAATCCATTGTTATAAGTTATATTATTGTCCCCGTATATAGCGAAACTGCGTTGTTCGCCTTCATTGAGCTGTTCCTCGGGTTTTCCGCATATCTTTTCTACTTCTTCTTTACTCATACCGTATAAATCAGATACATCGTTTGTTTTCGAGCCAAAACTTATATCAAAGCCCGAATCCGAACCCGAATCTATTTCATCATTTGAATTTATCATTACGGCAACTACAACCACAACGGCTATGACAGCAAGAATAATTCCTGCTATTAAAGTAATTATTTTCTCTTTACCTTTATTTTCTGACATAACATTTTCCCCCTATGTAAAAATCTTCTCTGATAATTATACATTACTTCTTTTCATAAAACAAGTATTTAAAATAAAAAGAATCCCACTCGTTATGAGTGGGATATTTTTTAAGCCGTAACTGTTCCTGTGATTGTAATTGTTGTAACACCCGATGCGCCTGCTGTCGCCGCAGGGATTGTAAGAGGTGTACTTGTTGCTGCGGGGTTTATTGTGAGAAGATTTGATTCAGAAACAGTAAAGTCTGTTCCTATTGCATAGAAAACAGATGTTCCGCCGATATTCGCTGTTATGATATTATCTATAACAAAGTTATCGGGAAGATTATCTGTAAGGCTTGTAATCTCAACTTCTTCGTCATCAGAGTTTGTTAAAGTAAAGGTATAAGTGAGTGTATCGCCAGGGTTTACTGTATCTGGAGTTGCCGCCTTTTCAATTGTAACAGCTTCTCTTGTAACTGTTGCTGAATCCGTAAGAGTTAAAACTTCACCTGTTGCTGTTCCTTCGTTTGCTGTGAATGTCGATGTGTTTGTGATTGTTGTTACAGTGGGTGAAAGTGCCGCGTCAACATCGGCTGAATAGGTTATAACAACAAAACAGCCTTCGGGAATTGTTCCTGAAATACTGAATGTTGCTCCTGTTTCTGTCTGTGTGAGAGTTACTTCTATGGGAGATGCAACGCCGTTTTCAGAATACAAAAATCCCGAAACGGAAGTTTCATCGATTGTAAGTGGAGTGTTCACTCCGCCGAGGTTATCGGAAACAACGGGGTTAAAGAGTGTTCCTGTTCCGTTATTTGCAACTCTTAACTGATAAATTACATTTCCGCCTGATGAAAAATTTTCGCTTGCGGCAGTTTTTGTGAATGTTGCAAGATAGGTTACATTCACATCGGTTTCAACTGTATTTGAAACGATAGTAACTTCTTCGCCGTTGCGGATAAAATTTATCGCACCGTTATTTGTAATTATCGCCATAGTATCATCTGTCCTTTCGCTGTAATTCTTCATATTCCGACAAGATGTCGGTAATACATATTATTCAGAAAAAGGAATTTTGTTAAAAAGAAAAAGAGTGGAGAAAATCTCTCCACTCTTTTAAAATTATTCAGTAACTACTTCTTCAGTTGCAGTTCCGCCGTTTTCGTATTCTTCAAACATTTCGTTGATACGGTCACGTGTTCTGTAACTTACATCGGGAAGTTTTCCTTCTCCGCCGAAAAGGTCTTCAACTTCGCCGAATGCCTGTGATATGGAATCTTTCATCTTTGCAAGGAGATTTTCATCGTTTCCTGCAAAAGCTATTGCCATATCAAAGATACGCTGTGCTGTCTGTTCAACGCCCCAGTATCCGTTTTCATCAAACTCACCGAGACCTGCTGCTTCAACATCTTCGCGGTTGAAATGAACCATTCCGTCTTCGCCGACAACAGCATTTTCGAGAAGAGCATCCATTCCTGTCTTTTCTGAAGAAATAACTCCTCCGTTTCTGTCAGCCTGTTTAGCAAGAAGTGTCTGGAGCATTTCTTTAAATGCAGAAATTTTTGATTCTGACTCTGCTATGAGTTTGTCAACAGTAGCCTTGTCATAGCTGTAACGCTTGCCTGTGTCGTTTTCTTCGAGTTTTTCAGCCATCTTTGCAGCGGCTTCCTTGCCCGTTGTTTTTGCGAGTGATTCAGGAGAATATGTACCTGCTGTTGCATCAGAAGAAACTGATTTTGTAAAAGAATCTGTTTCTTTTGCTTCTGCCTTTACCTTTTCGGTTTTAACCTGATTGTTAGCATAAGATGTTACACCTGAATACCCTGTGATAGCATTGATATCCATTAACTGACCTCCCTTTCAATATTATGCCTGGTTATTATACCACATAATATATATCGGCAGGAAGTTTATTAACTTTAGCTATTTTCAGAAACTTTTTTCGGTTTTAAGAATTCGGGTATCTGTGCTATGATTACTGCCGCAAAAACGAGGATACATCCTATAAGTTCTCTTGTGAGAAGTGTTTCTCCGAGAACTACCCATCCCGCTAAAACAGAGAATACAGATTCAAGGCTCATAACAATTGACGCTACGGCAGGCTCTGCGTTTTTCTGACCTGCCATCTGCAAGGTATATGCAACACCGCTTGACATAACACCTGTAAAAAGTATAGGGAGCCACGCCGCCATAATTCCCGCAAAATCAGGTTTCTCAAATATAAACATAAGAATTGTTGAAATAACGCCTACAACTACAAACTGTAAACAGCAAAGAAGGATACTGTCAATATCTGAAAATCTGTCGATGACAAGAATATGTGCTGTAAAACATATTGCGCATAAGAATACGAGAATATCGCCCAGATAAATTCCTTCAAATCCGCCCGAAAGACAAAGCATATACATTCCTGCAACGCAACCTGCAACCGCTATCCATATAATCGGATGAAGTTTTTTATGAAAGAAAATTCCGCTTATAGCAACCATAACAACGTATGTCGCTGTTATAAAACCTGCTCTTCCCGATGACGCAACACCTTCGGGATAGATAGTAATTCCGAGCTGCTGAAGGTTTGTTGCAAAGAACAAAACAAGTCCGCATAAAGCACCACCTAAAAGGCTTCGATTTCTTTGCTTTTTATCTTCCTTTACATTATTCTTTTTTGTTACAACCTTTTTTATCAGAAGAAAAATTCCTAAAAATCCTGCGCCTATAACAGAACGAAGTGCTGTGAATGTAAATGCGCCGACATTATCCGACGCTGATGTCTGTGCAACAAAAGCTGTTCCCCATATAAATGCTGCGATAAGAAGAATTATACTTCCCTTTATGTTTTTCATAACTACTCCTTAAAATAAACTGAACTTTTTAAATTCTATCACAGAGAGAATATTTTGTCAAACAAAAATGCCCCGTGAAATTACGGAGCATTCTTGCTTTGGGTTTATAGGTATTATTTTATGGGAAGTTACTCAATTTCTTCGATTCTTACATTTTTAAGATAGAATGTTGCTGTTGAGCCACGGTGACCGAGATTATATTCAAGTCGGCCGTTGTTATCGTCCTTATCCTTCATTTCAAAGTCGAATGTGTATGTTTCCCATTCGGTTGAGATTGTCTGTGTTGTATCGGGAAGATATCTTATCCAGCCTGCTGTGGGTGCTGAAACGCATACAACGATATCTCTTTCTTCATCTGCTCTTGCATCGAATGTAAGGCGGTATTTCTTGCCCTTAATCATAGGAAGTTCAGGCTGAACGAGCTGAACCGAATAGTCTACATCGCCTTCTGCTTCTGATGTTATTATAAGTGTTTCATCCTTGATTTCAGCGGCACCCTGACCATTCTGGAAGAGAAGGAAGAACCAGTTTGTTTCGTCATCGAGTGGTTCAACATCTTTAAAATCACCATTATAGATGAGGTTTCCGTCGGCTGTAGGTTCTCTGAAATTCTTTTCGGGCTTCTCTACATTTGTATCATAAGCGTCTTTCTGATAAACTCTTACATAATCGATTTCGAATTCAGCGTTATCAAAGTTTGTTGTTTCATCGGGGTTGCCCGGCCAGTTTCCGCCGACAGCAAGGTTCATCTGAACAAAGAAAGGCTGATTGAAAGGTGCGGGATAAGGCTTTTCATCTTCGCCGTTTACTGCTGTAAACCAGTCGTTGATTGTGAGGTAATGTTCACCATCGATATAATAACGGAATTCACCGGGTTCCCATTCAACTGAATATTCATGGAATTCACTTGCGAATGTTGAGCCATCTTTTAAAACTACTGTTCCCTGCTGTTCAGCATGTGGTTCGCCATAATGGAGTGTTCCGTAAGCAGTATCAACCTGATTTCCGAGAACTTCCATAATATCGATTTCACCGCATTTAGGCCACTGACCATAGAACTGTTCATCCTGAGGCATCATCCAGATTGCAGGCCAGAGTCCCTGTCCTTCGGGAACTTTAGCACTTACAACTACTTTGCCATACATAAAATCTCTCTTGTTCTGAGAATTTACTTTTCCTGATGTATAGTATTCTTTTCCGTCTTTTTCTGTCTTTATAGCTTTAAGAACGAGTTTTCCGTCGCGAACGAAAATATTATCGTCTGACGCTGTGTATTCCTGAAGTTCGTTATTTGTCCAGCCGGGATCACGGAGTTCTCTGTTCCAGTTTTCTTCGTTTAATGTATTGCCGTCAAACTCATCGCTCCAGAGAAGATTGTAGCCATCAAGCTGTGGAGTTTCTGTTATTGTTGCAGGAGTTTCGGGATCGCTTTCAGATGTGGCATTTTTTGCGCAACCGGCAAAAATTCCCGAAATCATAACTATTGCTGCTGAAGTTGCAAGAATCTTTTTGAAATTCATAATAATTCCTCCATTCATATATTAAAGAAGCTTTATAAGTTTATCCTTGATTTCCTTATAGTGTTCATCTATGATACCGAAATCCATTTCCTTATATGTCCATGCGCATCTTGCTATACCAAGGTCACAGAAAGCGGCGTTTATTTCTTCAAACCATTTTAAAGTTGCGTCTACGGGTGCTCTGTCGATAACACCGTATTCTCCGCAATAAAGAGGAATGTCATATTTTTCTGCTATCATAACAGCCTCAGCAAAAAACTTCTTAAAAAATTCTCTGTCGATAGCTGAACTTTCCATTATGTTATAAATCTTCTGATTTTCGCTTTCGAGATATTTTTCTGTTTCTGATTTGGCAACATCAAATTCAACGGGGAAACCGATTGAATAGTCAAGAGGCATTCCCTTAACCCAATGCGCTGACTGATGAGTAAAGAGAACAGGTTCATAACAATGGAATGTGAAAACCATATTTTTATCGACGGGTGCTCTTAAATTCTTTACGCAGAAAGCAGCGTTATGTTTAGCACCGCCTATGATGATTCTTACATCCTTTGAAACTTCTCTTATCGCCTTTATCGCTCTGTCGGCAATGTCGTTCCAGATTTCAGAAAGATCTTCATCAACAACTTCATTTAAAAGTTCGAAACAGAGCATATCGCTATATTTTGAATAGCGTTCTGCAAATTCTCTCCAGAGATCTACAAATTTATCCTGTAAATCTTTTTCAAAGAAGAATGGGATTTCTTCTTCATCAAAGATATAACCCGCTGTTTTGTGAAGATCTAAAACCATATTAAGATTATATTTTTTACACCATGAAATGCAGTTATCCACAAGAGAAAAACCTTCTTCAAGAGTATTTCTGTTTTCGTCTTTGAAGATATAATAATCAACGGGGACTCTTACATGATCAACACCCCAGGTAGAGATATTCTTGATATCATCTTCTGTGATAAAAGTTTCGTGGCGTTCTTTTGTGTGGTCACACTGTGAAAGCCAACCGCCGAGGTTTATTCCTTTTGTAAAGCCTTCAAATTTCTTAAGCATATAAAAGTCCTCCTTATGTTTCGTTGACTAAATGATAACATCACAAAGTTTATTATTATATCTTTTTTATTGCTTTTTTATCGTAATTATGATATAATACCGTCATAAGATATAATTTTTTCACAGAAAGGTTGAAAAATATGAGCATTTCGGAAGAACTTATCGTCAAGGAATATATAATGCGTGAGGAGAACGAATACCGCGCGCCTTACAGTTCGGAATTTGAGTTTTATCTTCTCGTTAAAAACGGTGAAGTTGAAAAAATAAAAGAATTTTCAAAGAAAGAATTTTCTGAAAAAACGGGGTTCGGAAAACTCTGTGAAAATCCTTTGCAGAATATAAAATATCATTTTGTTGTAACCGTAGCGCTTATCGCAAGATACTGTATAGACGGTGGAATGGCACATGAAACTGCTTATAATTTAAGCGACCTTTATATCAACCGTGCGGACAAGGCAAGGTCTTTTAAAGAAATTTCAGAACTTCACGCTGAAATGTCTCTGGACTATACAAAAAGAATGAAAAGAATAAGCAAAAGCAGAATTTTCTCAAAGCCGATAATCATTGCCGTTGATTATATCTATGAAAACATCTCTAAAAGAATAACTCTTACAGATTTGGCGGAAGTCACGGGACTTAATGAAAGTTATCTTTCAAGGCTTTTTAAAAAAGAAACGGGAGAAACTGTAACAGATTATATTTTAAGAAAGAAAATCGAAACGGCGGAAAATATGCTCAAATACTCATCATATCCGCCATCTGAAATTGCGTTTATGTTAGGATTTCCATCGCAGAGTTATTTTACTGCGGTCTTTAAAAAACTTACGGGCACAACGCCGAAAAAATACCGCGACCATAATTTCAGAAAGATTGATATAAATTAAAAAAGGACAGCCTTATGCTGTCCTTTTATTATTTGTATACTTCAATTAATTTATCCCAGTTTTCAAGAGCAATTTTAACGACATCGGGGTCATACATAACACCTGTATTCTTTTCGATTTCTTCTTTACATACAGAAAGCGGAAGCGCGTTTCTGTATGCTCTTTTCGAAGCCATAGCATCAATAGAATCGCATACTGCAATAATTCTCGCTCCGATAGGAATTTCCTCGCCTTTCGCGCCAAAAGGATATCCTTTTCCGTCCCATCTTTCATGGTGGTGAAGAATTATTGCGGCAAGTCTGGCGAAATGAGGAGATTTCGACAGAATATCAGCGCCTATCTGAGGATGCTGTTTCATCAGTTTCCATTCTTCGTCATCAAGACCGCTTTCTTTAAGAAGAACTTTATCGGGAATACCTATCTTTCCGATATCGTGAAGGTGACCAGCGATATGAATTTCTCTCGTTTCATCTTCGGATAACCCCATAAGTTCGCTTATCATACAAGCCATATCGCTGACGCGTTCAGAATGTTTGCCTGTATAGGGGTCGCGTGCGTCAAGCGCTGAGGTTATACATTCGACAAATTCGTGATATTCAAAATTAATTCCACAATCGCAGTTCATAAGAGCCTTCTTTCAGAGTTTAAGCAAAGATAAATCTCATATAGTCGATTTCTGTTGTACTGATTCCTCTTACAGAATCTTCAAGACTATATGTTACCGAAAGACGATAAACCTGTTCGTTTCCGTTTTCATCGAGAAAATAATATTTATAGAGATATGTTGCTGTATCATCGTTTGAATATGTTACTGCAAGAGGAGCAAGAGAAATAATTTTGTCTGCCTCTTTCTTTGTCATATTGTACGCGATAGATGTATTGTCAATAGGTTCTGATACTTTAACACCCTTCCAGTTCTTTTTGAGTGCCTTGAAATTATAATAAGTAACAGATGAAATCTTGTCGTTTCCATCAAGGCTTATGAATACAGCCCATTCGGGAACTTCAACACCGCCAACTTTTACAGTTGAATCAGATTCGCATATACGGTCATAATCGATAATATCTTTAAGCATTATATTCTGTGAATCAAGTTTTATAATTGTACCTGTATTCTTTTCAGCCATTTCAATGCTTTTTCCGAGTTCGCCTTTTAAATCATCGGCAAGTTTCTTTCCTTCGTTGCCTTTGATAAGACCTACTATAAAGAACACGAGAAGAACTATAAGAATAAGTATCGCCGAAGCACCTATCATAATGAGAAGAGGCTTTTTATTTTTCTTCTGTTTTTTATTGGGAGCTTTTGCTGTAACTTCGTTCTGAACATTTTCGAGTTCGTTGAATTCCATATTAAAATCCTCCTAAATAAACAAGGTTTAACTTATTTTAACAATTTTCGCCATAAAAGTCAAGTTATATAAGGCCCTTGTCTTCCATTTTCTGCATAGCAAGCATAACGCCGAGTTTTCCGCTGTGATATGTAAGTCCGCCCTGCATCCATACAGCAAAGGGTTCTCTTATAGGGGCGTCTGCTGAAAGTTCTATCGAAGCACCGCCTGTAAAAGCCCCTGCTGCCATAATAACCTGGCTGTCATAGCCCGGCATATCCCATGCTACAGGTGTTACAAAGGAATCGACGGGTGCACCCGACTGTATTCCTTCGCAGAATGCCGTTAAATTTTCTTCGTTCTGAAGTTTTATGGCTGTGATTATATCGCTTCTTGTTTCGCTCTTTTTGGGGAATGTTTCAAAGCCCAAAAGTGAGAAGAGTTCTGCCGCGAAAGTAGCTGTCTTAACTGCTGCAGCTACTGTCTGGGGTGCTAAAAATACACCCATGAACATTCCTCTTGACTGATTGAGTGTACAACCAACTTCTTTTCCCATTCCTACACAAGTAAGGCGATAAGAACAGAGTTCAACACATTTTTTTGTTCCGACAATATATCCGCCTGTTTCGGCAATTCCACCGCCTGCATTCTTTATGAGTGAGCCTGCCATAAGGTCTGCACCAACCTGAACGGGCTCAATCTTTTCAACAAATTCGCCGTAGCAGTTATCAACCATAATAACCGTTTCGGGGCTTACCGATTTAACCGTTTTTGCGATT
>CALGTU010000084.1 GCA_937901465.1 uncultured Clostridia bacterium
GCAATAATAAATACCATATCATTATCAGTTAAATTTAACTGTTCTATTATTTTCTTCTTTTCTTCATCAGCATAAAGTGAACCACTTCCATCTGCATTGGTATTCCATCCTGCAAAACTATAGCCAGGATTTTCAAAACTATTCACAATAAGATTTTGTGATTCATCATAAACAAATTTTTGCTCCGTCATTGTACCAGTTGCCTGTTCTGCATTTTTGTTAAACAAAACACTATAACTATTTGCTGTCCATTTGGCTGTAAGAGTTATATCACCAGATGTGCCTTTTGTAATTTCTGTTACTACATTTCCTTGCTGATCAACCCAAGATACAAAGATATAGCCTGTTTTTGTTGGAGACTGTAACAATATAGTCTCGCTTTCAACATTATAGCTTGTTGGATTATGTGCATTATTTATTCCACCATTAAGGTTATAGGTTATTGTTGTTCCTTTGCGAATTATTTTACGGTATTTCATTCTTTGTTTCCTCCTTTCTTAATCCTCGATAAGTTTTCCATCGGGGGTATATGTTTTCTCTTCGGTCTGATTACCGCTACTGTCGTATTTAAGCAACGAATAGTTTATCATAACCCCATCGGGAGAGTATTTTGTCACTCTTATTGCTTTTCCGTTTTCATTGTTGTCGTATTCAAAATAGTGTGTAAAAACGCCTTCTGTATCATAACAGTATCTCGACATTCTCAAACCATTTTCGTTGTAATTTTCAACAGAATAACTGTTATCGGGCTCAATATTCTTTATTGTTCTGATGTTTTTGTTGTCATGATAATCAATAAGCATAGTAGTATATGTAATACCATCGTCTGCTGACATACAAAGACTTATCATATCTCCGTTTTCATTAAATCGTGTTTCTATAACAAGTTTTCCCGATTCGTTATACATTCTTTTGAAAATATATCTTGAATCTTCTCCGATGAATTTAGCCAGATCCTGCGATATAGCAGTTCCGCTTTCATCGTATTTTGTCAGATACCAGCTGTCTTCCGACGCTCTTTTATACACCCTGTCAATGCTTACGCCGTCTTCTTTATAGATATCCATCTTTATGAGTTCGTCGTTTGCATCATAATATTTTTCGCAGTACTCCCCGTCTACATAGACTTTTTCAACCCTTTCTTCCATAGGGGCAGTTGTTTCTGCGACAGTCGTTTCTGCGGGTATGGTTGTTTCTGCGGGTGTTGACACAGACACCGTTGTTTCGGGAAGTTTTACTTCCATAACGGCTTCCTTTGTAGGATGGCAGGCTGTCAAAGAAAGTGCAAGCGCTGAAATAAGTGTTATTGATTTTAATGTTTTAATTGTCTTTGTCATAGTTTTATTCTCCTTTGCGTTGTTTTTGATTTTGTTATTGTTGTTTGTCATATTAAATTTCTCCTTTCGGTTTGTTTTATATTTTATTTTTTCCACTCCGTTTCTTCCCCTTTTCGCTGTCTCTGCATCCCATAAAGAAACGCAGAGACGCTTAAAGGAAATTAAAAATAAAAAGGAGCCGAAAATCAGATGATGTCTTTTTTATGAGACCTTTTTGAAAAGGTCTGTTACTCCTCTTTCCCAGGAATGATCCTTCGCTATCTGCGATTCTGAAATCGCAAAGTAGTCGTAGAACATGAAGTTTCCACAGTCGGGGTCATCCCATGTAGGATCGAAGTAAAGCCATTTGCCGTCGATATTCGCCATATTCCAGGCGTGTCCGCCACTCGTTCCGCCTGTATAGCCTACGCCTGTAACAACATAAGCATCTATACCTGCGAGTTGAAGAAGAATAGCGTATGATTCGGCATATCCTGAACATACTGTCTTTCCGTCAAAAAGTGCACCGTTTGCTGTTCTGTTCTTTAAAGACCAGTCATAACAAACATTCTTTGCAAGATAATCATAGAGTATCTTTGCATTCTGATAATCAGAATTTGAAGGACTCGTGTATGTATCAACTATATTTTTTGCCTTGTTGTAGAGTTTTTTATCAGAAGCAGAAAGTGATGAAACTGTTCCGTTTTTGATTGCCTTTAAAACTCTGTCTCCGGGGTAATAACTCGATATAGTATATCTGAAACGATTTGATTCGTATTCAGGTCTATATACATAAACCCCTACGGAATAACTTTCGAGTTTATAGTTATCTACTCTGAAATTACCATCAAGAATAAGGTCGATAGTTGTATCTCCCCTTAAAGTAGCATAGAAAATTTCATTGTAGAATTCTTCTGCTGTTGTTACTCGTTTTCCGTTGAATGTATTCCCGAAAATCGACATAACAGGTTCTTCAACTATGTTATTGCGATAATCTGTATAAATTACTTTTTCATCGGCTGATGAATATTCTGAAAGCTCTGAAATATAACTGAATGTTTCTTCTTTCTGTTCTTCTGCTTCTTCGGGGATTTCTTCTGAAACTTCTGTTATTACAACATCAGGTTCGGTTTTATATTCGGCATTGGAAACGGATACAGAAGATGTTCCGTGTGTACATGCTGTCATTGAAACAGCAACAAATAAAGCCATAGCACCTGATGTTATTCTTTTTATCATGTTAGTCATAGTTAAAATCTCCTTTTCTTTTTTATTTTTTATTTTATTAATGTTGTTTGTCATAGTGATTTCTCCTTTCATTTTGTTCTTACATTTACTTATACTGCGTATCTTCCCCGCAATTAAGTTTTTATCAGTATTTTCTTCCGTCAGGGCGATACTTTGTCTGAGACAAAAGTTCCCCGTTTTCGTCATACTGATTTATACGATAAAATGAGAGGTTTCCGTTCTTATCGTATGTGCTTGTCATGGCAAGGTTCCCGTTTTCATCATAATCAAAGCGAATACTTCCCTTTTCGTTTCCGTTTTCATCATAATTTGTCACCTTATGCTGTCTTTCTGATTTATCAAAAAGATAGATATCATATGAACCGTCATCATTATACTGCGTAAGTTCTAATGTACCATTATCACCGTATGCCATCTGATAATCTGTTTCATATGTTCCGTCTTCTCTGATTTCAGAAAATTTCACTATTCTTCCGTCTTCATCAAATTCTTCTTCTGAAACTGCAACGCTTTGAGCGTTATAGCATACCCTTTTTCCGACACTTCCGTTTTCGTTATAGAAAAGATGTTCATATGTATTGTCTTCGCCGAAAACAACTTTTTCTATAAAATTCACTTCTTCGCCTGATGATGTTATCGCTGTCTGCGAAACTGTTCCATCGGGGTGGTAAAAAATATTGCTTATTGTTTCGCCGTCGATATCAAAACTTATTTCAAGAACTCCATTGGGACTATACTTCTTTCCACTGATAAGAACGCCTTCTTCATCATAGAAATATTCGTATTTAGAGCCATCTTCTGCGTAGCCTGTCTTTTCTCTTTCGATTTCTTCAGGCTGTTCTGTGATTTCTTCCGCTTTCATTTCAGTGACAGTTGTTTCTGCGGTAGTAGCAGGTACCGTAATATCTGTATCTGACATACAACCTGTCATTGAAAATATAAGTGATGAGATTATTGATATAAGCATAATTTTCTTCATTGTGTTTTTCATAATTTTATTCTCCTTTCATTTCTTAAAACATATTCATATGGTTATTGAAATCGTTATGGAAACTGCTTCCGAAATCAAATCCGCCGAAGAATGAGGGTTCGTTGAATGAATTTCCCTGATGCATATCATAACCACCGTGTTCAAACGGAGTTACCGTCTTTATGGATTCTTCCATAAACTGTCTGTTCATTTCATCCTGAAAAATCTGATCCTGACAATTCATTTCATCCTGAAAGAGTTGGTTCTGATAATCGTTGTCATCGTGATGATATTCTGTGAATGATGAATCAAAATCCGAAAGAACATCTCCTCCGAAGAAGTATGCGAGTACTCCGACTACTGCGATAATAATCATTATTGTAATAAATTCTGCTGTCATAATAATTCTCCTTTTCATTTGAATTTTTGTTTTTGTTTACATTAACTTATACTCTTTTAATTTCACTCAATTAAGTTTTTTAAAAAATTTTCTTTCAGGATTACTCAGGCAAGACTTTTTATCTTGTCTGTGTAATCCTTAGTCCAGAAATGATTTGTTGAGATTTCCGATTCGGATATCGCAAAATAATCATATCTGAGTTTATTAGAGCCATCTGATGTAACAGGGTCATCCCATGTAACATCAACATAAACCCATCTGCCGTCAAGGTTTACGAGGTTCCATGCATGGTTTCCTCTGCTACCTACTGAGTTCACAGATTCGCCTGTTACCTGATACGATTCTATTCCCGCAAGACCGAGGAGAAGATTATACGCATCGGTATATCCTGCACAAACAGATTCTCCGTAAAGAATAGGTCCTCTCGCATCATATCGGCTGTCGCCTCCGGTATACGCATAGACTGTATTGTTTACAAGATAATCGTGAAGTGCTTTCGCGTTATCATAATCAGAAGCAGAAGAACTTGTACAATCAGCAACTATTCTCTTTGCTTTTTCATAAAGTTCCTTTTCTGAAGATGAAAGTGAGGAGGTATTTCCTGACTTATTCGCAATAATAATATTTCTTCCGGGAGTATATGTAATTGTATACTTAATATTACCTGTGCCATCGCCTGACCATCTGAGTCTTCCGCAGTCAACAACATATGACATAGTTGTATCTCCGAGAAGGTCTATATCTTCTGATGCGTCAAGATAGATATCAAGAGTTTTCTGACCTTTCAATGAGGCTTCAAGAAGTGCGTCATAAAGGTCTTCTTGTGTTCTTATCGTCTTTCTGCCTGAAGGTTTTTTAACAGGTTTGGTTGTTACAATAGGTGCGGGAGTTGTAGTAACAACAGGTGTAGTTGTTACGGGTGGTGTTGTTGTGACAACGGGTGCAGGAGTAACCTTAGGAACAGTTGTTTCCTTTGGTGTTGTTGTAACGACGGGTGCAGGAGTAACCTTAGGAACAGTTGTTTCCTTTGGTGCTGTTGTTACAGCAGGAGCAAAA
>CALGTU010000085.1 GCA_937901465.1 uncultured Clostridia bacterium
CCTTTTCAGCAATACCGATAGCTCCTTCAGCAGCAGCGAATGATTCGTGTCCTGCGAGGAATGCGAAACATTCTGTTTCTTCTTCGAGAAGCATCTTTCCGAGGTTACCATGTCCGAGACCTACTTTACGCTGGTCAGCAACTGAACCGGGGATGCAGAATGCCTGAAGACCGATGCCGATTGCAGCAGCAGCGTCAGCAGCCTTTGTGCAGTTCTTCTTGATTGCGATTGCGCAACCTACTGTATATGCCCACTTTGCGTTTTCAAAGCAGATAGGCTGAATTCCTTCAACGAGCTTATAGATATCAAGACCCTTTGCCTTGCAGATTTCAGCACATTCTTCGATAGAATTGATGCCGTATTCCTTGATGCAAGCAAGAATCTGTTTTTCTCTTCTGTCATAAGATTCAAATAAAGCCATTTTCAATTTCCTCCTTATTCTTTTCTGGGGTCAACGATCTTAACAGCGTCAGCAACACGACCATACTGGCCCTGAGCCTTTTCGAATGCTGTGTTAGCATCGTCGCCAGCCTTGATGAAGTCCATCATCTTGCCGAAGTTTACAAACTTGTAGCCGATGATTTCGTCGTCTTCGTTAAGAGCAATACCTGTTACGTAACCGTCTGTCATTTCGAGGTAACGAGGACCCTTAGCGAGTGTTCCGTACATTGTACCAACCTGTGAACGAAGGCCCTTACCAAGGTCTTCAAGGCCAGCACCTACGGGGAGACCATCTTCTGAGAATGCACTCTGTGAACGGCCGTAAACTATCTGGAGGAAAAGTTCTCTCATAGCTGTGTTGATAGCGTCACAAACGAGGTCTGTGTTGAGAGCTTCGAGAACTGTTCTGCCGGGGAGAATTTCAGAAGCCATAGCTGCTGAATGTGTCATGCCTGAGCAACCGATTGTTTCAACGAGGGCTTCCTGAATGATACCTTCTTTAATGTTAAGTGAGAGTTTGCATGTTCCCTGCTGGGGTGCACACCAACCGATACCGTGTGTAAATCCGGAAATATCCTTGATTTCCTTAGCTTTTACCCATTTTGCTTCTTCGGGTATGGGTGCTGCTCCGTGTGCAACTCCCTGTGCGATAGGGCACATCTGTTCAACTTCATGTGAATAAGTCATATAAGTACTCCTTTCGGTTTTTCTATGTCGGGGTGTTTTCATCCCCACTACATACTCTAACATTATAACTTATTTTTTATCCTTTTGCAAGATATTTTTCGATTAAAGTTAAAATTTTAACTATGTTCACAATTTAGGTAATATATTGTAAAAATATCTGTCCTCTGTAAGATATGGGTTGTTGAAATATACAATATTTAATGTTTTATTTGACACTTTTCTTTTATAGTGGTATAATTTTTTGTATGGCGTTTGATTTTACGCCCGATTTTTCGGAAAGGAATGATTTTATGGCACAGGATTTCAAAGAACTCGCCGAAAGACTCAAAGGTCTTCGCGATGCCTGCGGTTACACACCCGAAGAAATGGCAGAGATGCTTAAAATCGACATTGAAACTTACACACAATACGAAGAGGACGGAAAAGATATTCCTATAAGCGTTCTCTATGAAGTTGCCAATAAATGCGGAGTTGACTTCGCTGAAATAGTCACAGGAGTCGGTGCGAAACTCGATACATATCATGTCGTCAGAAGGGGGCACGGCAAAAGCATTGACCGTTTTGACGGTTATCGCTTCAAAGACCTTGCTTTCAGATACAGCCGCAAGGTTATGCAGCCGTTGCTCGTTACACTAGACCCTACCGATAAAACTCCCGAGCTTGTATCTCATGCGGGACAGGAATTCAATTTAGTATTAAAAGGAACGATAGCTGTTATATTTGAAAATAACGAAATCATATTGAATGAAGGCGACAGCATATATTTTAACCCAACATATCCTCACGGACAGAAATGCGTCGGCGATGAAAAAGCAAGATTTCTTACGGTTATCGCAGAATAGCAAGGAGAATTATAAACAATGTTACTTGACAGATATCTTCCCCGTATCGAATTTGACTCATACGAGGATTTTAAGAAAAACTATACCGTTAACACACCCGACGATTTCAACTTTGCCTATGATATAGTTGATGAATGGGCAAAGGAAGACAAGGAAAAGAAAGCGCTTGTATGGTGTGATGACAACGGCGGAGAAGTTACTCTCACATTTGAAGAAATAAGAAAGCTTTCAAACAAGGCGGCTAATTATTTCAAGTCAATAGGACTCAAAAAAGGCTCGGTTGCTCTTCTTATTTTAAGACAGCGCTGGGAATACTGGGTTATTGTTACCGCTTTGATGAAGCTTGGCGTTATATTCATTCCCGCAACATTACAGCTTACCAAAAAAGACATCGCATACAGAGCCAATGCTGCAGGTGTTGAAATGATAATATGTATCGATGACGATTATGTTGTCGGTCAGGTTGAAGCGGCTCTTCCTGAAATGGACAAGATTAAAAAAATCGGTCTTGTTAACGGAAACAGAGATGGCTGGTTCAATTTCCATGATGAAATAAAGGATTTTTCTGATGAATTCATCCGTCCCGATGACGACCAGAAAACATACAGCAAGGATATTATGCAGATTTATTTCACATCAGGAACAACAGGTATGCCCAAGATGGTTTGTCACAACTATCTTCACCCATTAGGACACATTGTTACAGCGAAATACTGGCATATGGTTCAGGACGGAAAACTTCACATGACAAACTCTGACTCAGGCTGGGCAAAGTTTGGCTGGGGAAAGATTTACGGTCAGTGGATATGCGGTGCTGTTATATTTGCTTATGACGCAGAAAAGTTTACAGCAACAAATATGCTTTCGATGATTGAAAAATACAAAATCACAACTTTTTGTGTTCCCCCTACCATTTATCGTTTTATGCTTCAGGAAGATGTAAAGAAATACGACCTTTCATCAGTTGAACACTGGACAACAGCAGGAGAACCGCTTAGTGCTGAAGTTGTAAACAAATGGGAAGAACTTACAGGTCACAAAATAGCATCAGGTTTCGGTCAGACAGAGGGAACAGTTCTTGTTGCTGAATTCCCCTGGTTTGAAAAGCGTCCCGGTTCACTCGGAAAGCCCTCACCTATCTATAACATCCAGCTTCTCAATGCCGACGGAATGGAATGTGAAAGCGGTGAAGAAGGTGAAATCGTTATAAAAGATGTTGACACAAATCCTCCTGTTGGCCTTTTTGTAGGATACTACAAGGATGAAGAACAGACAAAGAACGCTTTAGGTTCGGGAATTTACAACCTTAAGGACGTTGCATGGAGAGATAACGACGGATATTTATGGTTTGTAGGAAGACACGATGACGTTATCAAGTGTTCGGGATACAGAATAGGACCTTTCGAAGTTGAAAGTGCTTTGAACGAACACCCTGCCGTTGTTGAAAGTGCGATAACAGCAGCACCCGACCCGATAAGAGGTCAGGTTGTTAAGGCAACAGTAAAGCTTGCTGAAGGATACACTCCCTCACCCGAGCTCATAAAAGAACTTCAGAATCATGTTAAGAAGCTTACAGCTCCTTATAAATATCCGAGAATAGTTGAGTTTGTTGATGAACTCCCTAAGACTGTCGGCGGAAAAATCAAGCGTGCTTCAATAAGACACGAAGATTCTAATAAGTAATTAAAAAAATCCACCCAAAAGGGTGGATTTTTTATTTGTGTTTTTATTCGTATCTTAAAGCTTCGATAGGGTCAAGCTTTGCGGCTTTATTTGCGGGATAATATCCGAAGAAGATACCTATTGCCATTGAGAATGTAACCGCAATAAGTATTGATAACGGGTTAGGAGGAACGATTTCTCCTACTGCGATACCTATGATATTACCTGTCAAAACTCCGAAAACAATTCCTATAAGTCCGCCTATAAGACAGATAATAACAGATTCAACGATAAACTGCATACGGATTGCGCCGTTAGGAGCTCCGAGTGCTTTTCTTACACCGATTTCACGTGTACGTTCTGTAACAGAAACAAGCATGATGTTCATAACGCCGATACCACCTACCATAAGTGAGATACCTGCGATAATTGTTATAACAAGTTCAACTGTTCCTAAAATATCGTTGAGCATATCGATAGCCTGTTCAGCAGCAAGGCCTGATACTTCAACAAATTCATTGTTTCTGAAATATGTTGTGTTGTAATACTTGATAACATCATTGAGAAGAGTCTGCTGGTCTTCACCGTCTTCAGAATAAACTATGATATTTGTATACGAGTCATCAGCACCTAAAATCTTATTTACAGTTGTATGAGGAATGACTGTCTGTGTCTGGATATCTTCACCTACGGCACTTACCATTCCCGACATCATAGCGCTTACCTTATATTCAAAGATACCTACTATAACGAAAGAATGTGTATCGCCGTTTGACATTTTGACGTCCATTGTTTTTCCTAAAGCGTCGCCTTCGGGATAAAGATAATTCGCAAGCTTATCTGTTATAAGGATAACATTTCTTGCATTGTCGATATCGTCAGACCTGAAATCTCGGCCCTCAAGGAGAGTAAGCGTTCTCGGTTGAGAATCAACCGCATCGATACTCATTCCGTTTACAGAAACAGAATATTCGTTTTTGCCATTCTTTACTGTTCCGTAATCAAGGAAGTTCTGGATGAGAACATATTTTACTCTGCCCGAAAAATAATCTTTAAGTTCTTCTACATTTTCAGTTGTGAAAAGAGTTTCTTCCGAAGGGATAAAATATGCCGAATCGTCAGCATCTTCTTTCCACTGGAAATAAAGTGTGAGAGCATTTGTTGTTCCCATATCGGCGATAGTTGAGTTTACGCTCTGCATAAGGATATCACCGAGAGTTGTTATCATAATAACCGAGCTGATACCTATTATGATACCAAGCATAGTGAGGAATGCACGCATTTTATTTGCTTTAAGGCTCTGTAACGCAAGGAGTATATTTTCGCCTAAATTCATTCAGCATCTTCCCCCCTTTGCCATAATTTCTTCGCTTACTATAAGTCCGTCCTTCATTGTAAGAATACGGTCTGTTTCAGCGGCAAGTTCGGGGTTATGAGTTATGAGAACAATGGTTTTGCCCTGTTCTTTATGAAGTTTATGGAAAAGGTCCATAACAAGTCGTCCTGTTGAACTGTCAAGTGCACCTGTCGGTTCGTCGGCAAGAATTATCGAAGGGTCGTTTGCCATTGCTCTTGCTATCGCAACACGCTGTTTCTGACCGCCTGAAAGTTCGTTTGGCATATGTGTCATACGGTCTGACATTTCAACAAGGTCTAAAAGTTCTTTTGCTCTTCTTGTTCTTTCTGTCTTCGAAATTCCCGAGTAGAGCATGGGAAGTTCGACATTTTTGAGAGCTGATGTTCTTGAGATAAGGTTAAATGTCTGGAAAACGAAACCTATCTTTTTATTTCTGATTTCGGAAAGTCTTTTATCGTCGCATATTCCTATGGGAACGCCGTCAAGCATATATGAACCTTTTGTTGCTCTGTCGAGAGCACCTATGATGTTCATAAGAGTTGACTTTCCCGAACCCGATTGTCCTACTATCGAAACAAATTCGCCTTCTTTAACGGTTATATTTATTCCATGGAGAATTTCGAGTTCGTTGGGAGTGCCTATATAAAAAGACTTTACGATGCCATGCATATCAATAATTGTCTTTTTCATACAGTTTATTCTCCGTCAGTATCAATCTTGTTTTTCTTGAGTTTTACCTTCTGTCCGTCCTTGCATCTTTCTGTATCAAGGATAAGGATATCTCCTTCTTTGAGTTCATCTGATGTAATTTCAGCTTCAACAAGTCCTTCAAGACCTACTGTTACATAAACCTTTTCGGCTGTGTATCCGCCCATACCATCATCTCTTGCAACGAGAACGAAATCGCCTTCGTCGTCTGTTCCAATACCATCGTATCTTACTGTAAATACATCGTTTGATTCTTCAATTATGATATCAAGCTTTGATTTAAGGCCAATAAGAAGCTTTGTGTTCTTTGATGTTACATCAGCTTCGATAACAAATGAGCCATCGACAGCATCCTTTGTTGCAGCAGGAGCCACAACCGTTATAACGCCTTCGTATTCTTCACCATCAAGAGCATCACATTTGATAGCTGCCTTCTGGCCTACTGCTATATAAGGAATATCATACTGCTTTACTGTTGCTTTGATTTTGAGATTATCTGTATCTTCGATGATGAAGAGTGTTCCGTTTGCAATATTGCCTTCCTTAGCATAAACCGCTGTGATTGTTCCGTCTTTTTCTGCTTTTACAACGCAATCATCAAGAACTTTTTTCTGTTCATTGAGCTGTAATATTGCTGGTTCGTTTTCAGCCTGCTTGAGAGCGAGTTCATATGCTCTTCTTGCATCTTCAAGACCTGTTGAAATATCGTTCTGTGCTGACATATAAGCAAGTTCTGCTGTTTCGAGATTTGTTTCAGCGTTTTCATATGTATCTTCAATAAGCTGAACTGTTTCATCAAGCGCTCTTTTTGCGTTTTCGTAATTATCTGATGCTGAACGGAGCGCTGTTCTTGCACTTCTTATTTCTACGTTAGGAAAAGCTTTGAGAAGTTCTTCGAAAGCCTCATCATATTTTTTCTGAAGTTCCTTGTTTGAAGGATCTTTATCAAGACGCTTTTTCCAGAAGTTGACTTCATCTTCACATCTTGAAATCTCTGTTTTTGAATAAACATTGCTTTCAATATAGTTTCCGTTTGAATCAAAAAGAACTACTTCGCCTAATTTTTTAAGAGCGTCGTTATAGTCCTTAGCTGTCATTCTTCTTGCTTCATCACTGTTTTCAACAGCCATTTTTGCCTTTATATAGTTCGAGTTATTGTTATAATCTTCATAGTCTTCTTTTGCTTCATCATAAGCTTTCTGAGCCTTTTCAAGATTATTCTTTGCTGTTGTTATGGATATCTGTGTTGATGTTGCCTTATCCTGTCCTTTTGATGCAGCAAGAAGATCGTTATATCTTCTTTCAGCTGTCTGAAGTGCGCTGTATGTTGACATGCTTGCGCTCTGAAGATTGGATTCAGCTATTGCTATCTGAGTTTTTATTGTAGAATCGTCGATGACGCAAAGTATGTCCCCCTTTTTAACCTTGTCACCAACTGAAACTTTTACCTCTTCAATTTCATATGTAGCGAGTGAACGCACATATGTTTCGTCCTTACTTGCAACTACCCCTGTTGCATTTACATAGTTCTGGACTGTTCCCTTTTTGAGTTCTGCATTATTTACAAGCACCGATGACTCAGTGTTTGCTGAAATAAGCGCAACTCCTAAAATTCCCGCTATCAGAAGTACTACTACTGATATAACGATTACGAGCACTATTTTAGCTTTTTTGCTCATTTTCATTTTCCTCCTAAAAAATAGAATTGAAATTTATTTAAGCATCGGCTTTTCGCCGTAACTTACAAAGAAATTATGCCTGTCTGTACTGGCTGTTGTAAAGTTCTGAATAGAAACCTGCTTTACTGATAAGTTCATCGTGAGTTCCTATTTCGATAACTTTTCCCGATTTCATAACGAGTATCGCATCAGCCTCTTTTATGGTTGAAAGACGATGTGCTATGACAAAGCTTGTTCTTCCTTCCATAATCTTATTAAAGGCTTTCTGAACTCTTATTTCGGTCATTGTGTCGATAGAAGATGTTGCTTCATCGAGAATAAGCATCTTTGGTTTTATAAGCATTACTCTTGCTATACAAAGAAGCTGTTTCTGTCCCTGTGAGATATTTTCATCGTCATCTGAAATAACTGTGTCATATCCATCGGGAAGACGCTTTATGAAGCTGTGTGCATAAGCTGATTTTGCCGCTTCAATGATTTCTTCATCAGTAGGGTTATCTGCACCATAAGCTATATTCTCGCGGATTGTTCCCTTGAAAAGCCATGTTTCCTGTAAAACCATTCCGTAATTCGAACGAAGACTGTCTCTCTTGATTTCTGTTATATCGTTTCCGCTTACAGAAATTTTTCCTTTATCAACATCATAGAAACGCATAAGAAGATTTATAAGAGTTGTTTTGCCGCAACCTGTCGGTCCTACTATCGCAACTCTCATACCGGGATTTACTTTAAGATTGAAATCCTCAATAAGCGGAACATTCTTATCATAAGAGAAGAAAACATTATGGACAGAAACGCTGCCGTCGGGGTTTTCGAGTGAAGGCATATTTTCATCTGATTCTTCTTCTTTTTCATCTAAAAGAGCAAAAACTCTTTCAGCACCCGAAAGTGCTGCCTGGAGTTCTGTTATAACTCCGCTTATTTCGTTGAAAGGTTTTGTATACTGATTTGCATACGCCAAGAATGTTGAAAGGAAACCTACTGAAAGTGCTCCGCCTACTACTGCGAATGCACCTGAAACTCCTACTGCGGCATAAACTATTCCGTTTACAAATCTTGTGCATGGATTTGTAAGTGCTGAAAGGAACTGTGCTTTAACGCCACACTTATATAGTCTTCCGTTTATTTCCTTGAACTTCTTTTCAGAACTTTCTTTATAAGAAAATGCCTGAACAGTTTTTTGACCCGAAATCATTTCATTTATATATCCGCCAAGTTCTCCCCTTACTTCTGTCTGTTCGCTGAAGAACCTATATGAATATTTGCTTATTGTTGATGCAACTATGAGTGAAAGGGGTGTTATACAAACACATACAAGTGCGATTTTTACATTTATACCAAACATAAAAATCAGAGTTCCTATTATTGTTGCTATACCTGTGAAGAGTTGTGTAAACCCTTGGATTATACCATCGGAAATACTATCAATATCTGAGATTATAACCGACATTGTATCGCCTTTGGGTGTATGGTCGATATAGCTTAAGGGAAGTTTCGAGAATTTTTTGAAACTTTCGTTTCTTATATCTCTTACTGTGCCGTGTGAGATTTTGTTCATAACAAACCCCAGTAGCCAGTTTGCAAGGGCTGTTCCGATAACAACGAAGAAAAGGATAACGATATATTTCATCATAAGATTAAAATCAACATTGCCTTTTCCGATTATACAGTCAACCGCTTTACCTGTTATTATGGGTGCTGTTAAAGTGAGTGCTACCGCAACTGCTGCGAGGATAAATGCTATCACAACGAGAGGTGTATAGGGTTTTACATAAGATAAAAGTCTTTTTAAAGTTTTAAGTTTCATTACCCTTTCACCTCCTGAGATTTACAGATTTCGATGTAAACATCGGAAGTTTTAAGGAGTTCTTCGTGTTTTCCTATTGCTGAAATTCTACCGTCATCGAGAACGATTATTCTGTCTGAATTCTTTATCGCGTTCGCTCTCTGTGAAACGATAAAGACCGTCATATTATCGGTTTCTTCCTTTATCGCTTTGCGCAGGTTAAGGTCGGTAACATAGTCGAGTGCTGACGAACTGTCATCGAGAATCAGAATTTCAGGTTCACGAACAAGTGCTCTTGCTATTGTAAGACGCTGACGCTGACCGCCGGATAAGTTTCTTCCGCCTTCTGCGATAAAGGTATCGAGTCCTTCAGGCATGCGTTCTATGATATCTTCTGCCTGAGCAATTCTTATTGCTTTTTTTATTGTTTCTTCAGAAGCGTTTTCATTTCCGATTGTAAGATTTTCTCTTACTGTTCCCGAAAAGAGAGCTGATTTCTGAGGAACAATTCCGATTTTAGAACGAAGTTCTGAAACGATGTAATCCTTTACATTTGCACCGCTGACAAAAACATCGCCTTTTGCTGTATCATAGAATCTCGGGATAAGATTTATGAGTGTTGATTTACCCGAACCTGTTGAACCGATAATCCCTATCGTTTCACCCTTCTTTACAGAAAAGGTTATGCCTTCAAGTTCGTATTCACCATTATTGCCATAATCAAAACAAACATCTTTAAATTCAACAGCAGGTGCGTTTTCTGATGTTGTTGCACCGTTTCCGTTTGAAATATCGGGGGTTTCGTCAAAAATTTCATTTACTCTTGACGCCGACGCGCCCGCTTTTGTGAAGATAACAACAAGGTTCGCCATAACAACAAGTGCTAATGAAATCTGTGTCATATAGTTTACAAGAGCTATGATTTCACCCTGTGAAACCGCACCGTCATAAACCTTTCCGCCACCGAAATAAAGAATAGCAATTATTGCGAGATTAAGTATTACATAACATACAGGATTCAAAACAGCCGATATTCTTCCGACACGGATATTTTCTTCCATAACGACATCGGTTGCTTTCTGAAAACGG
>CALGTU010000086.1 GCA_937901465.1 uncultured Clostridia bacterium
ATGCCGCAGGTTCGAGTCCTGTCGCCTCGACCAGAAGAACATCCTTTTTGGGTGTTCTTTTTTTATTTATGTTTTTATTGTAATTTTCTGTAAACTGTGATATAATAAACTATCATTCGCAGAAAGGATGAATAAAATGAAAATTATTGACCTTATAACAAAAGATACATTATCCCTCTCTTTCGAGGTTTTTCCACCCAAAACCGAAAGCTCCTTTGATAGCGTTAAAGTTGCAACAGAAGAAATAGCAAAACTCCGCCCCTCTTTTATGAGCGTTACATACGGCGCAGGTGGCGGAACAAGTAAATATACCCTTGAAATCGCAAAGAATATAAAAGAAGAATTCGGCGTTCCTATGCTGGCACACCTCACCTGTGTTTCATCCGATAAAGCAACAGTAAAACAAAGAATTGAGGATATGCATTCTGCAGGTATTCAGAATATCATGGCACTCCGTGGAGATATCCCCGAAACTATGATGAACGATGACCGCAGTAAGTGGGATTATCGCTATGCTATAGACCTTATAAGAGAGATAAAAAGCCTTCCTTATGATTTTTGTATAGGAGCTGCTTGTTACCCCGAAATCCACCCCGAAAGCGAAACCCAGAAAGACGATATAAAGCGTCTTAAAGAAAAGGTTGATGCAGGTTGCGATTTCTTGACAACACAGATGTTTTTCGATAACAATCTTTTATATAATTTCCTTTATAAGATTCGCGAAGCAGGAATAACCGTTCCCGTTATTCCGGGAATTATGCCCATAACAAACGCAAATCAGGTTGAAAGGGCGATAAAACTTTCAGGCTCGTTTATGCCTCAGCGTTTCAAAAGTCTTGTCGATAAATTCGGTTCCGACCCTCTTGCTATGAAACAAGCGGGAATAGCCTATGCAACCGACCAGATAATCGACCTTTACGCTAATAACATAACAAACGTCCATGTTTACTCAATGAACAAACCCGATGTTGCAGAAAAAATTCAGAGCAACCTTTCTGATATTTTAGGAAAATAACTATGGCTGAAAAACTTGTTTTTGCTGAACCCCTTGTCGATAAAAAAGAGATACTTCGCTATATGGGCTGTAAAACGCCCGATGATAATATTCTTTCTCTTTTGAAAGAATGTATCGAAGAGTCGTTGCCTTCTCTTTCTTATGCCGTTTCTTATGCGGTATTCCCGATAAAATATAAAAAAGATATTTCTTCGCAAGGGCTTTTAAAACACCTTGAAAAAAGCGATGAAATTATCATCTTTGCCGCAACAATAGGCGTAGGAATAGACAGACTCATTTCAAAATACAGCAGAATTTCGCCAACGAAAGCAGTCATTTTTCAGGCGATAGGAACAGAACGTATCGAAGCTCTGTGTGACGCTTTCTGCGATGAAATGAAAAAGAAATACGGCTGTATTACAAACCGTTTCAGCCCGGGTTATTCCGACTGGGATATAAAAGACCAGAAACTTATTATTTCCATAACAGAAGCGACAAAGAATTTAGGCATCTGCCTTAATGATAGTTTTTTGATGTCGCCGTCAAAATCTGTAACGGCAGTTATAGGAATACAGAACGAAAAAACAGATGAAAAAAATCCCTGCGAAACTTGTGATAACGCAGATTGTATTTATAGGAGAGAAATATGAATTTCAGAGAATTTTTAAAAGAAAACCGCGTCTATCTCGATGGCGGAATGGGAACTCTTCTTCAGGCAAAAGGCCTCAAACCCGGTGAACTTCCTGAACGCTGGAATATAACCCATCCCGATGTTGTAAAAGATATTCATAAGGCTTATTTCGAAGCAGGAAGTAACGTTGTCTGCGCAAATACATTCGGTGCAAATCCGCTCAAATTTTCAGATGATGAACTCGAAAAAATCATCTCTGCCGCTATTAAAAATGCAAAAGACGCAATAGCAGAAACAGGGGATAACGGAAATAAATTCGTAGCATTCGATATGGGTTCACTCGGAAAACTTTTAAAACCTCTCGGCGACCTTTCTTTCGAAGACGCAGTTTCTGCATTTTCAAAAACAGTAAAACTTGGAGTAAAATATGGTGCCGACCTTGTTTTCATAGAAACAATGAATGACTCTTATGAAACCAAAGCCGCACTCCTTGCCGCAAAGGAAAACTCCGAGCTTCCCGTTCTTGTTTCAAATGCCTATGGCGAAGACGGAAAACTTATGACAGGTGCAACTCCCTCTGCCATGGTAGCACTTGCCGAGGGCATGGGTGCCGATGCTGTCGGAACAAACTGTTCATTAGGCCCTGCCGAGATGAAAGATATTGTATCCGAACTTCTCGCGTCAGCGTCAATTCCCGTCATCTTAAAACCAAATGCAGGTCTTCCCGTAACAGTTGACGGCAAAACTGTCTTCAAAGTAGGGCCAAAAGAATTTGCCGATGAAATGGTTGAATATGCAAAGGCGGGGGTACGTCTTTTAGGCGGTTGCTGCGGAACAACTCCCGATTATATAAGAGAAACCGTAAACATAACAAAAGATTTGCCTATAGTTTCACTTTCGGATAAAAACCTCACTGTTGTTTCTTCATACTCACATACAGTTTCTTTTGATAAAAAAGCTGTTCTCATAGGTGAAAGAATAAACCCCACAGGCAAAAAGCGTTTCAAACAAGCACTTATCGAAAACGATATAGATTATATTCTGCGTGAGGGTGTTTCCCAGCAGGAAAAAGGCGTCGATGTTCTTGATGTCAATGTCGGTCTTCCCGAAATAGACGAAGTAGCAATGCTTACGAATACAGTTTTCGAACTTCAGTCGGTAACCGACCTTCCTTTACAGATTGACACATCAGACCCCACCGCTATGGAAAAAGCACTCCGTATCTATAACGGAAAAGCCATGATAAATTCTGTCAACGGAAAAGAAGAAAGTATGAAAGCTGTCTTCCCGCTCGTTAAAAAATACGGGGGAGTGGTAGTAGCTCTCACTCTCGATGAAAACGGAATTCCCGCAACCGCAGAGGGCAGAGTGAAGATTGCCGAAAAGATAATCGAAACTGCGAAAAGTTACGGCATAGATAAAAAAGATATCATTTTCGATACTCTCGCTATGGCGGTAAGCGCCGATAAAAACGCCGCAGAAGTTACCCTTTCGTCACTTAAAACAATAAAAGAAACATTAGGTTGCCATACATCTCTCGGCGTTTCAAATATCTCATTCGGACTTCCCGAAAGAGATGCAATAAACAGTATCTTCTTCTCACTCGCTCTCGAAAACGGACTTTCAGCGGCGATTATGAATCCTCATTCAAAGGATATGATGAAAACATATCATTCATTTAATGCCCTTAAAGGACTCGATGATAACTTCACCGATTATATTTCGTTTGTAACAGAAAATAAAGATGAAACAGAAAAAACTCCCGTTAAATCAGATGAAAATAACGGCGATTTACAGTATGCTATAATAAAGGGATTCAAAGAAAAATCCGCGAGTATCACAGAAGAACTTTTAAAGTCAACAGACGGAATGGAAATAGTCAAAGAAAAAATTATTCCCGCTCTTGATATCGTCGGAAAAGGCTTTGAGGAAAAGACTATCTATCTTCCCGGGCTTTTAATGAGTGCTGAATCCGCTAAATCAGCGTTCGAAGTCATAAAGAAGAA
>CALGTU010000087.1 GCA_937901465.1 uncultured Clostridia bacterium
AAATTACGGGAGATTTTGTTTATAAAACAACCACATTCCTATTATTCTTCATAGCATAACTGTAGACTTTATACGCCCCGCCCGTTTCTCTTTCTATAAAGAATACAGAAAGGTCGCTTTTGTCTACCATAATCTTATTACATTCATATATTGCCGACTTGAAATGAAACCCGTCAAATATCTCGATGCTGTCAAAGTATTCGGTGAAATATTCTTTTCCGTTTCGGTATTCGGCTGATTCATAGGGAAGATACAGAGTGAGTGATGAATTATCAGAACGATAATTTTTCCTCACTCTTTTTATTACGCTTGAAACAAGAATGTCAAACTCCCCGTGTCTGCCGACAAGAAAGTCTACATATTCTTTCTCATTTAAAAGACTTTTAACCAGTTTTTCTATCTTTTCTTCAAGAGCATAGCCGTTGCTTATCTCTCTATGACCGAAAAACGAAACTGTATAAATATCAAGCATATTATCACCTTTTGCGACATTTGTCTGAAATTCAAACGAATTTCCTTTATTATTATACTTTTGCTTTAAATATTAGTCAAATGCTTTTTAATGAATACAGAAAATAAATCTTGCAAAAAGTATAATAAAATAGAAAGGTTGGTGCTTTGATATGAGTAAAGAAATCAGTTTCAAAAACAGAGACAGATTTATTCAATTAGGTATTGCTATCGCAGCATTAAGAAAAATGCGTGGTATGTCTCAGGAACAACTTGCCGAAAAATCGGGAGTAAGCCGTTCTCATATAAGCGCCATTGAAGCACCGGGAATGGTTATGTCATTTTCGCTTGATGTCTTTTTCAATATTGCAGACGCTCTTGAAATAGATCCATCCGATTTAATAACCGCATCCGTTTTCCCAGATAAGATATTTAAGAATAAAGATTCTGATAAATAACTCTCATCTATAGAACTTTTCCATCCCTATAGAAACTAACCTTAATTTATCTACAGATTTCAAAAAACACATTATTCAATATATATAACATTATTTTTCAAAAATCCCGACTGGCATATTAAACGAACTTTTCGTTTCGTTTTCGGCAATATTGCAATGAAAATGTTAACGGAACCTTAAAAATACATATCTATAGAAGGAAAATTCCTGCTGAAATTGATTTCAGTAGGAATTTTTTTGTTTTTTCTAAAAAAATAAAATTTTAAAAAAATTATTTTTTTATTTTTTTATATATTTATAGTGCAACTTTACAAAGGCAATATTCGGACACAAAGGCATTAGTTAATCAAGAAAACCCGTAAGGGAAGACAGGCTTGGGTATGCTGTAGACTCACCTTTCAATGAAAAAGTGCTATCGGCACTACATTTAATAATGCAATCCATTCAAGTTTTACGGCTTTTTAGTTGGATTGTATTTACATTCGCTAACTCCACACTTTTTAGAAAAAGCCGTTCTTTTCCCCTGACGGAAGACCGTCAATCGTTGCAGCGACCTTAGGTCGACTACGCACAGGCGTGGTATGTGGCAACACTCCGATATAACCCCACTCATCATTAGGGAATGATGAGCTGCTCAGAATCTTACTAAACGCGAACAAACCACTCCC
>CALGTU010000088.1 GCA_937901465.1 uncultured Clostridia bacterium
CTATGGGCAGAGCAATTTGCGACTGTCGTGACAAGGTATTTTTACAGATGCATTTTGGTGCGGTTTATGATGAGGACGGCGAATATGGTTGGTGCCGTGATTTTGATACAATAAAGAATCTTATAGTTCCTGCAATAAGTATTGCGGCTTTAGGACTTATTGAAAGTCTTTTATGCGGTGCTTCTGCGGGCAGAATGAAGAATGAAAAGCTGGATAGCGATATAGAGCTTGTTGCCCAGGGACTCGGCAATATGATAATACCCATATTCGGCGGTATTCCCGCCACAGCGGCAATTGCCCGTACCTCCGTTGCTATAAAGGCGGGCGGTCAGACAAGACTTACAAGCATTATTCATTCACTTGTACTCTTACTTTCTATGTTCGTTCTCGGTGGAGTAATGTCTGCGATTCCTCTTGCAGCTTTAGCAGGTGTGCTTATTGTTACAGCATGGAGAATGAACGACTGGGAAATCATCAATGATATTTTCAAAAGAAAGATGCGTTCTGCAATTTCACAGTTCTTTATAACAATGGCAGCGACCGTTGTTTTCGACCTTACAGTTGCTATTGTAATCGGCATAGTATTCTCACTCGTTATATTTGTTGCTAAAATTTCGAATATTCAGGTTACAACAAGTGAGGTAAATCCTGAAAAACTTGCTGATGGTTCTAAAATGAACGATAAAATCAAGAATACAAGTGTTATTTATGTAACAGGACCTCTTTATTTCGGGACAGCAGGTAAACTTCAGGAAAAAGTTGAAGAGCTTGAAGATAAAGAAATCTACATATTCTCTTTAAGAGGAGTTCCACTTGCGGATATTTCAGGTGTTCAGGCACTCGATGATCTCGTTGCAAGACTTCACGAAAATAACAAAACGGTTTATTTCACAGCTGTTCAGCCAAACGTTATGGAAATCTTCTCAAGAAGTGGTTTTTCTTCAAGAGTAGGTTCGGATAATTTCTACTGGAGTACAGACAGAATTCTTACAGAACTCGGTGACTAATTATAAAAACAGAAAAAGGCATACAGAAAACTGTATGCCTTTTTATTATTTTTTCTTTTTCGGTGCAGGGAGTTCGTCATACATAACATTGAAAAGCTTTGTGAGAAATTCTTTGTTATCAATATTATCAACTAAAATCATTTCTTTTGCACCATCATAAGGTATTTCAAAAGTAGCGTCAGGCATAAGAGAAATTGCCGATTTTACAGGTTTTACAAGAAATCTGTCATCATATATTCCGCCAACGATTTTTCCGCGGTGATATATGATATATTCTCCCATCATTGCTCTGTATGAAATTTCATCAATGTCAGCTAATTGTCCGAGAATAAAATCGAGATAATTTTTAGTTGATGCCATTATTCAACCTCCGCCAATTATATGATTTCAATTCCACGTTCTGTTGGAACTGAAATGGTAGCAAACAATCCCGATTTTTTAAGGTTCTCACAGCACTTTTCAGCAGATTTTTCGCTGTTGAATATTCCGAAAACTGCTGAACCGCTTCCTGTCATTATAGAATTTTCAGCACCAAGTTCAATCATTGTTTCCTTGATTTCATCAACAGTAGCAAGAAAAGCTGTAAGTTCAAGAACATTCCCACATAGATGAGAAAAATTTTCTCCGTTATTGATTGCGTTTATAAGCAAATCAACATCAGGGTGTTTTATTCCTTGAAGTTTATCGTAGGTTTTATAAGCTTCGATTGTAGAAATTCCGTCAGCACCTTTTGCAATAACTATTCTTACATCTGAAACGGATTTTAAAGGAGTAAGAATTTCTCCAACTCCTTCACACAACACTGTTCCACCTATAATACAGAAAGGAACATCAGAACCTATTTTTTCACCGATTTCACAGAGTTTTTCTTCCGACAATCCTGCACTGTATAATTTGTTAAGTGCAAAAATTGTTCCCGCTGCATCGGCACTTCCTCCACCAAGGCCTGCCTGAGAGGGAATTTTCTTTTCTATGCTGATTTTAACTCCACCAACAATTTTTGTTTCTTCGAAAAACAACTTCGCGGCTTTAAAAGCAAGATTGCTTTCATCACATGGGAGAGTTGTATCAGAACATACAACCGAAATATCATCTGATTTTTCTAATGTTAAGATATCGTACAAAGAAATAGACTGCATTACTGTTTTTAAAAGATGATAACCATCGGTTCTTGTTCCTACAATATCAAGACCTAAATTTATTTTGGCATTTGCCTTAATTGAAATTTTATCCATATTATTTTCCGTTCTCAAGAGATTTTAAAAATGCCTCAATTCTTTTTAAAGCCTCAAGAATGTGATTTATTGAATAAGCGTAAGAAACTCTTACATAACCTTCACCACTGCTTCCGAAAGCGTTTCCGGGAACAATAGCAACTTTATATTCTTCGACAAGTCTTGCACAGAATTCTTCGCTCGAAAGCCCCGTTGATTTTATGCAAGGAAATACATAGAATGCACCCTTAGGTTCAAAGCAGGTGAGTCCCATTCTGTTGAATTCCTTAACAATAAGTCTTCTTCTTGCATCGTATTCTTTAACCATTTTTGCAATTTCATCATCACAATTCTTTATTGCTTCAATTCCTGCATACTGGCTTATTGTAGGAGAAGACATAATAGCATATTGATGAAGTTTGAGCATCTGTTCTATAATAGGCTTCGGGCCTGTAACATAACCAAGTCGCCAACCTGTCATAGCATAAGCTTTCGAAAATCCGTTTACTATAATTGTGCGTTCTTTCATGCCATCGAGCTGAGCGATAGAAGTATGTGTTTCGCCACCGTATGTCAGTTCTGAATATATTTCATCACTGAGAACAACAATATTTGTATCTCTTAAAACTTCGGCGATAGGCATAAGTTCTTCTTTTGTCATTATACCGCCCGTAGGGTTGTTTGGATAGGGGAGTATAAGCATTTTAGTTTTGTCGGTTATTTTTGAACGCAGAGTTTCTGCTGTTAGTTTGAAATCTGTATCAGCAGATGTTTCAAGAGGAACAACAACTCCTCCTGAAAGTTCTGTTATAGGAGCATAACACACAAAACTTGGTTCAACAACAAGAACTTCATCACCTGGGTCTATAATTGCTCTTATAGCAAGGTCGATAGCTTCAGAGCCGCCGACGGTTACGATAAGCTCTTTTTTAGGATCGTATCTTGTTTCCAGTCTGTTGTCAAGATAATCGGATATAGCCACTCTTAACTGCTCAAGTCCTGCATTTGCGGTATAGGTGGTCTTACCCTTTTCTAACGTCTTTATAGCTTCCTTTCTTATTGCCCAGGGAGTCTTGAAATCAGGCTCGCCGACGGACAAGGATATAACGTCCTTGTAGGAAGCGGCAATGTCAAAAAACTTTCTGATTCCCGAAGGCTTAATGTCGCGGGCTACATCTGATACAAAGCTGCGCATTT
>CALGTU010000089.1 GCA_937901465.1 uncultured Clostridia bacterium
CGGCTTCAACCTTTATTCTCTGAAGATCCTGCTCTGCTTTAAGAGCGTTCTGCTGTGCTGTCTGCTTTGCTTCGATAGCAGCGTTGTATTCTGCTGTGAAATCAAATGTTGTTATGTTGAAAATCTGGATTTCAATTCCATAATCGCTTACTTTTTGTTTAAGAAGTTCCATCATCTGATCGCCTATTGCCTGACGGTTTGTGATAAGTTCTTCTGCTGTGAATTTAGCAGTAACAGCCTTTACACATTCCTGAATAGCGGGGTTGATGATTATCGCTTCATAATCAAGACCGATATTTTTATAAACACTTGCTGAATATGAGTTAAGAACCTTATAGTTTACAGCAACTGTCGATGTAACTGTCTGTAAATCCTTTGAAGCAGCAGAACAGTTTGATTCTGCCTTCTGAACTCTGTTGTCAACAAGAACTATGTTCTGTGCAAAGGGGATTTTAAAATGAAGTCCTTCAGATAAAACCCTTTCAGAAACCTCTCCGAAAGTAACTATAACTCCCGAATGTCCCGCTTTTACCGTTGTGAACGAGTTAGAAAGAAGAATAATTGCTATAAGCGCTATGATAACGCCGATTACTATGTTTTTTACAGTCTTTGCCTTAGGGTTTACAACCTTTATATCCTGAACTGCCATCTGTTAAACCACCTTTTTAAAAAGATTTAGCCTTTTGTGAAAATTCTCTGATAAGCTGTAACAAAATTCTTGGGCTCGATTTCTCTGTATCCTGTAACTTCATCGGGAAGTTCCATGTTAGGAGCGTCAATCATCCATGACATAGGTTCGGGACAGAAAAATCCCTTGTTTCCTCTGTTGTTCCAGAAAATCCAGAAAGGATATTCTTCGCCTGTTTCATAACAGATTGATTTTCCACTTTCTGTATCTTCGATTACAAGTCCGTGGAACTGCAATCCGTCAAGGTCGCCGTATTCTGCTGTATAGAATTCGTTGTCGATAAATTCTGTTGCGGGGTTAACATCACCTGAGAGATATCTCTTGTCATGGTCACCGAGAGGAAGTATTCTTCCTGTGGGAATGCATCTTCTTGTGATTTCAATGCGTTTTCCTATAGGAGCATAGATTCTTATATTGTCGGGTGAACCGCCATCAACAAAGGGAACTTTGATTGATGTATGAGAGCCTACTCCGAAAGGAAGCATCTTATCTGACATGTTGAATATTGTGTAGAACTGTTCAAGCCCCTTAACGCCTAATGTGTAAACGATTTCAAGTCTGAAAGGAAGGGGGAAATACTGGAACATTTCATCGTTGTCATCATAGATATATTCAAACTTGGCAGCGGCGATATCACCTTCTGTTGAAAGTCTTACAAGATTATATTCTCTCTTGTGTAAAAATCCGTGAAGACAGTTGAAGAAGGGGAATCCTTCGTTACAGGGAAGTTCGTATTCGCCGTCTGAAGTTTTGAGCTTTCCGTGGCTGAGTCTGTTAGGGAAATAGAGTGTGGGGAAACCGTAAACTTCGGGTGAGTTCTTGTAAGTTTCCATAGGTTCATTTTCATCGAAACGGAAGATTTCCATTCCTCTTGCGTTATCTCTCAGTCTTAAAACGTTTGCGCCCATAGCGGGACAGATGAGTGCGTAGAAATTTCCTGCCGAGAGTTCAACGCATCTTTCACCTTTGTAATCGATTTCTTTTGCGAAAAAATCTGCCATATATATTCCTCCGAGAAAAAGTGTGTTAATACCAATACAAATTCAAGTATACCCGATTTTATTGTCAAAATCAATACTATTCAAAAAAAGTTTACCATATAAAAGGGAAAATTCTGTATTTTACCTTTTCTTTGTATTCTTTATAGCCCGAAAGCCCTTCTGTAAGTACCTTTTCTTCGTTTTTTATTCTCAAAGCAATTGTTATGGGATAAATAAGGAAGATGAAAAAGGAAAAGAGCGAGCCTAAAATCAAAGGAACTGATAAAAACATAAGTATTGTAGCGAGATACATAGGGTGTCTTACAATGCCGTAAAGACCTGTATCTATTACTTTCTGGTTTTCCTGAACTTCAACAGTTCTCGAAAGATAGGCGTTTTCACGCATAACTTCTGCATAAAGGACATAAGAGAGAAGAAAAATAACAGACGCAACGATAGTTATCCATTTCGGAAGAACAAGCCATGAAAAACGATAGTCAAGCCCCGCTACAACAAATCCTGCTATAAACATAAAAAGGCTTAAAACAACGACAAATTTCTGTTCGTTTTCTTTTTCTTTTGAGTTAAGACGCTTTTTTAAAAGTTCGGGATTTTTTATCATAAGAACAATACCTATAATGCTCGCGGGGACAAAAAGGAGTATGACAAAAAGCCATCCACCGAAGAATTTTATATCTCCTGCAGGTAAAAAAATCAGAAGAAGTATCATAATAAATCCCATAAGGAGCTTTAAAAGCGCCGATAATGCGAGTCTGAGTTTCATAATATCCACCGCCTTTGAACCGATTATAGCACCCTGAAAGAATAAATTCAACAATAAAATATTATATAAATATGTATTATTTTCTAAAGAAATTTTCTTTTCTGCCGATATATAGATTGAGTATTGTTATGTCAAAAGACTAAAAATAAACTTTAAATCGGGGTGACGATGTGAAAAAAGTTATTACATACGGAACATTTGACTTATTCCACGAAGGGCATTATAAGCTTCTTCAGAGGGCAAAAGAGCTCGGCGATTATCTTATTGTCGGAGTTACATCGGAAGAATTTGACCGTTCGAGAGGAAAACTCAATGTTGTTGACTCTCTCGTTAAGAGAATTGAAAATGTCAAGAAATCAGGATTTGCCGATGAAATCATTGTTGAAGAAGTTCAGGGTCAGAAATTCCGTGATATAAAGAAATACAATGTCGATATATTTACAGTAGGCTCTGACTGGACAGGCAAATTTGATTATTTAAGTGAATTCTGCGAAGTTGTTTATCTCGAAAGAACAAAGGATATATCAAGCACAAAGCTCAGAAACAGCTCACACCCCGTTCTGCGTATGGGTATTATAGGAACAGGCAGAATTGCTTCAAGATTTATCCCCGAATCACATCTTGTAAGTGGTATTTCGGTTACAAGTGTCTATAACCCTAAAAAAACAAGTGCAGATGCTTTTGCTGAAAAATGGGACCTTAACTCATACAGCGAAGAAAATGGTTTTGACGAATTTCTTTCCTGCGTTGACTGCGTTTATATAGCAACACCCCATCAGTTCCATTATGATTATGCGATGATGGCGATGAAAGCAGGGAAACATGTCCTCTGCGAAAAGCCGATTACCCTTACTAAAAAAGAAACAGAAGAACTCTATGATTTTGCCGAAGAACATAATCTCGTTATTATGGAAGGCATAAAAACAGCATTCTGTCCAGGATTCAATAAACTTATAAGCATTGCTTGCAGTGGAAAGATAGGAACAGTAAGAAACATAGAGGCTTGTTTTACAAAACTTGAAAATCCCAATAGTCGTGAACTTACCGACAGAGAATATGGCGGAAGTTTTACAGAACTTGCAAGCTATACTCTTCTTCCTGTAATAAAGCTATTCGGAACAGATTATGAAGAAGTTCGTTTTGATTCGATAAAAAATGAAAAGGGAATAGACATTTTCACAAAGGCTTATTTCAGATATAAAAGCGGAATGGCGACAGCAACCTGCGGACTCGGTGTAAAATCCGAAGGTCAGCTTATTATTTCGGGAACAAACGGATATATCCTCGCTGAATCGCCCTGGTGGAAAACGTCATATTTTGAAGTAAGATATGAAGACCCCAATAATATCGAAAAATATTCCGAGGTATTCCTTAAATTCGGTTTAAGATACGAACTCAGCGACTTTGTTTCTGCGATAAACGGAAACAATAAAGATGATTTCAAACTCACAAAGAAAGAGTCCGTTGCGATAGCGGGAATAATTGAAGAATTTATGAAACAGAAGAACTAAAATGAAAGGTATTTTTTATAATGATATATCTTGATGAAAACATGTTGAAAAAACTTCGTTTGATACAAGTTGAACTTCTCTGCGAAGTCCGCCGAATATGTGAAAAAAACGGAATAAAATACAACATAATAGCGGGAACACTTTTAGGTTCTGTTCGACATGGAGGATATATCCCCTGGGATGATGATGCAGATGTTGCATTTCTTCGCCCCGAATATGAAAAATTCCGAAAAGCCTGCGAAAAGGATCTTGACACAGAAAGATTTGTTTTTCAGGACCACAGAAACACCGAAGGCTATCGCTGGGGCTATGGAAAACTCAGAATGAAAGATACACTTTTTCTCCGTGAACATCAGGAACATATGCCTTATTTTCAGGGTGTTTTCATAGATATTTTTCCTCTCGATAATGTTCCCGATAATTATTATATAAGATGTCTGCATAATTTCACCTGCTTCTGCATAAGAAAAACACTCTGGTCAGAGGTTGGAAAATATGCTGATAAATCAGCTTTCAAAAGAATGATATATTCTTTTTTAAGCAGAATCCCCTCAGACAATGTTTTCGATATTTATGAAAAACTCGTTTCTTTAAGCAATATAAAAAAGACAAGAATGGTAAGAATTCTTACATTCCCCGCACCTAACGACCAGTACGGATACTTAAGAAAATGGTATGAGAAAAGTGCGGATTATGTTTTCGAGGGCGAAACTTTCAAGGGTATAAAAGATTATGATAATTATCTCAGCTTTAAATTCGGTGATTACATGGAACTTCCTCCCGAAGAAAAGAGAAAGGTGCATCCTGTAACAGAAATAAAGCTGATTTGAAAAATCAAGGAGAAGCAATATGGAAAAGGTAAAGGTTTTTCAGTTTCCGATACGCAACAGTAATGGTGGGATTACTCATTATGCCGTAAACAACTGGCGGTATATGGACAAAAATAAATTTGAATGTGATTTTGGAACAGTAAGTAAACATATTGATTTTGAAGATGAGATTTTTTCTCTTGGCGCAGGACTGAAATATGTTTCTTGTTATGCAGAAGAAAACGAACAGCGCTTTATTGAAGATATACGCAGAATTCTCATTGATGGCAGATATGATGCCGTTCAT
>CALGTU010000090.1 GCA_937901465.1 uncultured Clostridia bacterium
GGGCGCAGAACGTGGAGATTTATCTCCCGTTCTGTGTCACGGGTGAACTCGCCGTCAGGCGTGGGCACAAGGCACGGGGTGGGGGTTATCTATCCTGCACAAAAAAGGGGGATAATAATTGTTTGGCAAATTTCGGGTTTTATATCCAAATTTATACAAGATATGTTATAATTATTATGAAGGGTTAAAATGACAGATTTCTGAAAAATTTATCCTGTGTAAAAGGGGGAATTTTTATGAAACACTTGAAACTTATTGCTATGGGGATAGTTTCTCTTTTTCTTCTGACGGGGTGCGCCTCTGCCGAAGAAAAGTTAGAGAAATATCTTCTCGAATCGGGCGACGAAGCCTATCTTAAATACCTCGAGCTGAAAGAAAACGGACAACTTGACAGCGACGGATATTATCTTGACAGCGAAATCGTTGCCGCTATGTCTGACAACAAGGCAGAAAACATTTCTGTTACACTTTCAGAAAACACATTTCTTGATATTTCTTATTTCAAAGACGCGGATATGACCATTCCCCTTTCTCCTGATGAAGACATTATGCTTTCAGCGGGAGATTCGGTATACGCATCTGAGCCCGTTGTAAAATCAGACCTTTCGGGTGTGTTCGGATTTTCTGAATACAGAATTTATGAATGGAAAGACGGAGAAAAAATTCTTATTGCAACAAACAGCGACGACAGAAAAACAGTATTTACAATACCTTCGGATTTTAAGGGAAACGACATCATCATAGAACCCATAGGGGAATATATTGAAAGTCAGCTTAAATTCTCTGCCAAGGATATTTCTACAAACAGACAGGTTTCGGGAAAATGGACTGTGAACGGAGAAGAATATTCTGCTTCTGAAATGAAAATCGACCCTACCGAAACTCTCGACATTTCATTCTTCTATGAAGAAAAGGATTATTATGTTGTAAAGACATCTCCCGAAGTTCCTGATGTCGAGAAACTAAAAGGAGTAGTTACATTCCCACAAAAGACACTCAGCGACAAGACATCCCAGTATTCTGTGGAACTCAGAAAGTTTATGGATATTCTCATAGGTGGCGATAATAAGGGAATTTCAAAAATACAGGTGAATTCAAAAGAAAAGGCTAACACCGAAAAAATCCCTCAGGTAAGACACAATGACAACATCGTTATAGACATAAAAAACGGCTACAAACTCTACTGCACACAGTTTGAAACAGGCGCTCCCGAAAAACTTGACGGCGGTGTATCAAGATACACACTTAATCTTTCTGAAACCGACGATGAAACAATAAACATCTATGTTTCAAAGGAATCGGGCGAAAAGGTTGAAAAGTTCCTGAGCCATCAGGACAGTTTCAAAAATGCGAAAGTAAGCGTTTCTCTCAAAGACAATGGCTATGAACTGAAATCGGGAGATTTCATTGACGGTGGCGCTACCGTTATTGTAAAAATCATCC
This sequence comes from uncultured Clostridia bacterium, assembly GCA_937901465.1. Lineage (GTDB taxonomy): Bacteria > Bacillota > Clostridia > Oscillospirales > Ruminococcaceae > RGIG4131. The sequence continues at coordinate 1,444 of CALGTU010000090.1, forward strand.
CCGATAAGAATTATTACATAACGGGAAACAACATCAAAGACAATATGTTTGAAAAGGAAATGAAATATTCCGCCTATAAAACAGATATCTTTGAAATTAAAAACAGCCACGAAATCAAGAAGTTTATAAAAGTTACCTTTAAAGACACGGAAAGCGACATCGCAAAATACACCTTTTATCTTGACAAAAAAGCAATCGGCGGAACAGTCGACCTTAGAGAAGAACAGAAACTCACTGTGAAGTGTGAACTGAAAGACAAGGAAGGATATAAAATCGCAGGCAATCTTCCATTTTTATACACAGCGACGGAAGAAATCGAAATTACAGACGCGCTTCACAACAAGACTATCTCGGCTGAAGATTATATAAAGGTCGAAAGAAAGGGGTAGGATATTATGAAAAAAGTAGTTACTTTCTTTCAGAATCACTGGGAGAAAATCGTTGCCCTTATAGCAGTAATTCTTCTTGTGATTTCGGTAGTGGTTTTTGTATGTGCCAAAAAATCAGGCGAAGTCGCAGGTGACGCCCTTGCTGTCGGAATGGGAAAAGCAGTGGGGTCTTTTGAGGGAATAAAAGACGCTTCTGAAAACTATGAGGCAGGAAAAGAAGAAGGTCTTGGCGCTAAGGATACAGAGGCAGAATTTGCAAGTGAGATAAGAAAAATATCAAAGCTTCAGGTTCTTGTTGCAGGCGTTAAGGTAGAGAATTTTCATAAGCAGAACAGCACCAATCCTTTCTCAAAAGACAAACTCGCATACGCATCACTGACAGTTCAGGAAGGACAGGCTGTCTTTACAGTTGACCTTACTAAAATGCATATAAAAGAAAATCTCACAACGATAAATGTAAAAATCCCCGAGCCTGAATGTGAGGTTTATATCGACAACGCAACATCAGAGGTTATCGGAACATACGAAAGAACTCTTTTCAACGGAACAACCGAAAACGGACTTAAAGGTGCTGAAAATTCAGAAAAGGAAATGCGTGAAAAGATAAACGAAAAGGTAAAGAAAAATTCCGACCTTCATAATCAGGCAAAGGAACGTGCTTTAGCGCAGGTTACTGAAATGTTAAATTCCGTAAACACAACGGGAAAAACAATAGACGTTACATTTATAGAAGAAAAGGGGGATGAATAATGTCTGATAAAAAAGAAATTGTTACTACTGATTCCAAAAAAGTAATAATAAGAATGATTATCTTTATTGTCGCAGTCATCGCCCTTGTTGCAAGTTTTATTCTCTTTATAACCTCAGGCTCTGTCGCACTTGATTCTGCTATTAAATCAAGCGAAGAAACATTCCTTTCAGAAAAGGAAAAGACCTATGAAGATTTCAAAGAAACCTTTATGGAACTCGGCGAAAACAATCACCATGTAAGCAACAGAGTCGACATAGATATAACATCTATAAAAACGGACAACAGATTACAGGTTTTAGAGGTTATAAATACAGAATATATAAACTGTGATGAACCCGATGAAAAAATAACTGCCTGGTTTGAGGTTAAAGGCAAAGGGATATATACCGTTAATATGGAAGCCGTTGAATACATTATAGACAACAGACACAGCACAGTATCTGTAAGAGTTCCCAAACCCGAACTTGCCATTACGGATTCTGTTGTCGAAAACAAATTCTTTGTCGATGATTCAATCCTTAAAAACGGAAGTGTTGCTAAGGGAAGCAGACTTTATGAAGAAGCAAAGGTAAAGGGTGCGAATGTAATAAAAGAAGAATTTTCGACAAATACCGACTATTATGAAATCGCAGAAGAATCTGCCGAAATCGCAATATCAAACCTTGTTTACGAAGTAAATCAGGGCGTTAAAGACCTTAAAGTTACAGTTGAATTTTATTAAAAAATCCACATTTTCAGAGTAATGCAATATAAGAAGCAGTATCGCAGAATCAGGCGGTACTGCTCTTTTTTATCAGGTAAGAATTCAATCTATTTAAAATTTGACACAGATTTTACAAAACTCCTCTTTCCGACTTTACATAAGAGCGATATAATTCGGATGTAAACCAAAAAAACACAAACAAATTTACATCTGAAAGGAATTGTAATTATGAAAAAGATTATCAGTATTTTAACAGTTGCACTTATTATGTGCGGCACACTCGCTGGCTGTTCAGCCGAAAAGGAAGCCGTTTCAACAGACGGCTCAACCTCAATGGAAAAGGTTATCGGAGTTTTGGGTGAAACATTTGAAAACGACACAGGAATTACAGTAACATATAACCCCACAGGCTCAGGTTCAGGAATCAAGGCTGTTGCCGCAGGAACTTGTGATATCGGGCTTTCAAGCCGTGACCTGAAGGACGAAGAAAAGGCTCAGGGACTTACATCGACAGTTCTCGCTTATGACGGAATCGCAATCATCGTAAACCCTGAAAATCCCGTTTCTGACCTTGACATTGAAACAATTGCAAAGATTTATACAGGCGAAATCACAAACTGGAGTGAAATCGGCGGTAACGACGCTGAAATCGTTCTTATCGGACGCGAAGCAGGAAGCGGTACGCGTGATGGATTTGAATCTATAACAGACACAGAAGATAACTGCAAATACCGTCAGGAGCTCACCTCAACAGGCGATGTTATCACAACTGTTTCAGGCAATCCCGCGGCAATCGGTTACGCATCGGTAGCGTCTGTAAAGGATAATGTAAAGATGCTTACAGTAGGCGGTGTCGCTCCCTCTGAAGAAACTATAAAAGACGGAAGTTATGTTGTTCAGCGTCCTTTTGTTCTTGTAACAAAGGCTGATACAGAACTTTCAGAAAGTTCACAGAAGTTTTTTGACTACATCACATCAGAAGACGCAAGAGAAGCAATTTCAACAGCAGGCGTTGTTGCTGCAAACTAAGATAAAAAGACTATGCGGTAATTTTCTGCCGCATAATGTCATATACGGAGCAGATTTATGAAGAAAAATAAAATGATTGAAAGAGCCATTCACGGCGTGTTTCTGATACTCGGTCTTCTTACTGTCGGATGCGTTCTTCTGATAACAATATATCTTGTGATTTCGGGAATTCCCGCTATAACAAAAATAGGACTTTTCGATTTCCTTTTCGGAACAAAATGGGCATCAACCGCCGATACGCCGAGTTATGGAATACTCCCCTTTATTTTAACAAGTGTTTACGGAACGGCAGGAGCGATTTTAATAGGCGTTCCCATAGGATTTTTTACGGCTGTGTATTTATCGAAACTTGCTGACCCGAAAGTAAAAGCCTTTATGGAGGGTGCAGTAAGTCTGCTTGCAGGTATTCCGTCGGTTGTATATGGTTTAGTGGGTATGCTTGTGCTTGTACCTGCTGTGCGTGAGATATTTGACATACCCGATGGTGCAAGTTTATTTTCAGCAATAATCGTTCTTGCGATTATGATACTTCCTTCTATTATAAAAGTTTCCATGACGGCTATTGAGGCTGTTCCAAAAGAATATGAGGACGCCTCTTTAGCTCTTGGAGCAACACCCGTTGAAACATATTTCAGAGTTTCTGTTCCTGCGGCAAAAAGCGGAATTGCGGCGGCTGTTGTGCTTGGTGTGGGGCGTGCCATAGGCGAAGCCATGGCTGTTATGATGGTATCGGGAAATGTTCCGAATATGCCGTCGCTTTT
>CALGTU010000091.1 GCA_937901465.1 uncultured Clostridia bacterium
TCCGATGAAGAAAACGGAAACACTCTCGAAAAAATGGATTTCACTCTGCCGTTCGGTCAGATAATAGATGTCGATGGTATTGATGACAGTTATGATACAACAGTTTCAGCGAATATACTTGGGTGTGAACTTTCTCCTGAAGAAAACAGCGAAGGCGAAATAAAAACAGTGTCCGTTGAAACTGAAATATGCCTTACAGTAGTCGCAGTGAGAAATAACAGTATCCGTATAGTGTCTGATGCTTATTCAACTACATATCCTTGCGAATGTGTAAAATCTGAATGTCTGGTAAGAACATCACCTGAAAGATGCTGTGAAATTCATATAGAACGCATCATAGTAAAGGTTGATGATAATAATATTTCATCAGTTTATGATGCATGGAGCCGTGTTAAGAATAGTTCTGTAATAACAGATACTGAAAACGGAACGGTTACTCTTGCGATAAAACTTGTAAACTCGGTTATTGCGTGTGATAATAACGGAAAAACGGCTGTTTTTGAAAATGAACATACCCTCGAACATAAATTCAGATGTAAGGATATAAACGATAAAACAACTATTATTCCTGATGTTGATGTTATTTCTGTAACCTATAATATCGACGATAGCGGAAATATCGAGCTTAAATGCGAAGTAAGAATCTGTATCAATATCAGAAGAATTTATAAATTCAACGCAGTAACAGAAATCAAAATTGACGATACCTGTGAAAAAGAACAGGAAGATTATGCTCTCAAAATGTATTTTGCCGATGAGGGAGAAACTCTCTGGGATATCGCAAAGAAATATTCAACATCAATAGAAGCGATAATGGAAGAAAATGATTGTCCTGAAAATTGCGGAAAAATTCTTCTTATTCCGATAGTATCCTGATAAAAACGGAGGTAAAAACTTATGGTAAACAATAATATTTATAACGATATTTCAAAGCGTACCGACGGGGATATCTACATCGGGATAGTAGGCCCTGTAAGAACAGGTAAATCAACTTTTATAAAAAAGTTTATGGAAACTTTAGTTATTCCGAATATTGACAGTACATACCGTAAAGAACGCGCTATTGATGAACTTCCTCAATCCGCAGCAGGTAAAACAATAATGACAACTGAGCCTAAATTCATTCCCGAAGAGGCGGTTGAAGTAAATCTTGAAAATGGTGCACATTTCAATGTACGTATGATAGATTGCGTAGGATATATAGTTCCGAGCAGTCTTGGATATATTGAAAACGAAATGCCAAGAATGGTAATGACTCCCTGGTTTGAAGAAGAAGTTCCTTTCAATATGGCAGCAGAAGTCGGAACACAGAAAGTAATAAGCGAACATTCGACAATAGGCATTGTTATAACAACCGACGGAAGCATTTCAGATATCCCTCGTGATGAGTATGAGGAATGTGAAGAGAGAGTTATTTCTGAACTCAAATCCATAAATAAACCTTTTGTAATTGTTATGAACAGTGCTGACCCTTATTCAAGACAAACAAGAGAACTGACAACACAGTTATCCGAAAAATACGAAACCCCCGTTGTAGCAGTAAATTGCCTTGAATTATCTGAAGATGATATTAAAAATATTATGCAGGAAGTCTTATTTTCATTTCCTGTAAAAGAGATAAATATATCCTGCCCAAAATGGATAACATCTCTTAAAAAAGGAAACTGGCTCAAAGACGAAATCTTTACAGCGATAAGAGAATCTGTTTCAGCCGTTTCAACGCTCAGGGATATTCAGTCTGCTGTTGAAAAAATGAAAGAGTGTCCTCATATTTCATCTGCTACAGTAAGCAGCACAGATCTTGGTACAGGAAGCTCTGTAATATCTGTAAACTTATGTGATTCACTTTTCTATGAAATCATCAGCGAAGAAACGGGAATAGATATGAAATCCGAAAGCGATCTTCTTCCTATCCTGAAAGAACTGACAAAAATCAAAGAAGAATATATTAAAATAGAAAGTGCACTCAAAGAGGCAGAGGCAACGGGTTACGGAATAGTTATGCCGTCTATCGAAGAGATGTCTTTAGAAGAACCTGAGATTATGAAACAGGGCGGAAGATACGGCGTAAGACTTAAAGCAAGTGCACCGAGTTTCCATATCATGAAAGCAACTATAAATACCGAGGTAGCCCCCATAGTCGGAAGCGAAAAGCAATCCGAAGAACTTGTTATGTATCTTCTCAAAGAGTTTGAAGATGCACCCCATAAGATATGGGAAAGCAATATTTTCGGAAAATCTCTTGATGACCTCGTCAATGAGGGGCTTCATACAAAACTTCATCATATGCCCGTCGAAGCGAGACTCAAACTTCAGGAAACCCTTGAACGTATCATAAACGAAGGTTGCAGCGGACTTATCTGTTTTATTCTTTAAAAATAAAAACCTGAGAAGGATTTCTTCTCAGGTTTTTTGTTATTTAAGGTCGTTTTTTAAAAACCCACATATTGTAATGTCAATCAAGTTACCCCTGCATACCTCATATTGACGGAGTAATCCTTCTTTGGTAAATCCGAGGTTTTCGATAAGTTTTAGAGATGCGGTATTCATTGGCTCAACGTATGCTTCTACTCTGTTTATATCAGTTTCTCTGAAAATAAAATCAATTATCATTTTCAGAGCTTCGCTCATAAAGCCTTTGTTCCAATATTCGCGATTAAGTTCATATCCCATTTCCGCTTTCATATTTTCTTCTGAAAACGCAAAAAATCCACAAGTTCCGATAAGCTTGCCATTTTCTTTAAGTTCAATACCCCATCTCATCATAGTTTTTTCAGAAAGACATTTTCTGAAAATTTCAACTTGATTTACAGCATCATTTATAGAAGAAAAGGGAAGAAGGTCATAATACTTCATGACCTCTTTGTCTGAAAAAATTTCAAATATGTCATCAGCATCGGATTCTTTTATCGGCCTTAATAAAAGGCGTTCAGATTCCAGTATAAGATTTTTATCAAATAAGTCTTTAATCATATTTTTTCTCCGTATAAAAATCAAAGCCATTTCTGATAAAAATACCAAAAATGACTTTGCGATTTTTTTACATTACAGCTTCAAACTTCTGATACTGATTTTCAACAAAATCTCTGTAAAGCTGAGTTCCTAATGTAAGGAAGAGCTTAGGATCGAATTTTTCGGGTTCAGCAACATAAGTATAAGTGAAATAAAGGTCGTCCTGTTCGCTGATGCAGTATTTGCATACTCTGTTGTAAGAGTTGAGTTCGTTCATGAGCTCAAGGATCTTGCCTCTCTTCTTCTTGTTTTCAACAGAACCGAATGTAACCATACAGTCGTTGTAGATAGAAGCATCGAGTTTGAAAAGAATCTGTGAAGGAATACTTTCCTTCATAGGCTGGATTGAACGGAAGATAACATCGTTTTCTGCCATTCTGAATTCGAATATAGGGCTGAGCTTTGCTTCATAAAGAACCTCTAAAAACTGGTCTTTTTTCTTATTAACTATAACGTCCATAAAAGCCTCCTGAAAGAGATATTATACCTTATTATACCATAAATTTTAAATAAATCAAGATTTTTTTAATTTTTTAATCTGTCTTATGTCATTTCCGACAAATCTGAGGTATGTATACTCACCGAAAATCCTTGATGCAACGCGGTCGTCGTATCTTTCTGATACATCATCAGTTGTAAGATTCGAGCTTATTATTGTCGGAAGGTTCCTGTTGATTCGGGCATTTATTATGGTGTATATCGTTGAATGGTTAAAAGCGTTCTTCACTTCTGCACCAAGATCATCAAGAATAAGAAGATCAACAGATGTTATCATCGCAAGAGTATTTTTATCTGATTTTCCGTAATGTTCTTTTTCGATTTCATTAAGATAGTTTATAATCGAATCATAAGCAACATTATATCCCTTTGCGATAACTTCTTTTGCGATTGATAGTGAAAGATGAGTCTTTCCGAGTCCTGTTTCTCCACACATAAACAGACTTTCCGAGTTTTTCGAGAAGTTCAAAGCATATTTTTTACAATATCCGAGAATTCTCGTCATAACATCGGCATCTTTGCCATCGTAAAAGAAAACATTGAAATCTTCAAAGCTACACATTTTGACACTTGAATTTTCATTGAAACTTTCAATTTTGATTTTTTCAACGATTTCGTTAAAGCATCTGCATCTTTTTCCTTCAAAAACCCCAGTATCACAGCATATATCACAAGTATAGTGTGTATCGAGATAATCAGAAGGATATCCGTTTGAGATAAGAAGATCGTTTTTAAGCTTCTGGCTTTCAAGGTTTTTCTGTCTGATTTTTTCTATCTGATTTTCTGCATCAGGGCTTTTGAGAATTACAACCTTTGCAAGCTCACATAATGTCGAAGATAGCTTTTCGTTTATTTCCCTGAATCCCGGAATTTTTTCTTCAAGCTGATTTTTTCTCTCTTCAGCATCACGCTCTGCTTTGATTTTTCTTTCGTTTATAATTCTTATAGCCTCGTTGTATATTTCGTTATTCATTATTTCCTCCCAAATCAAGCGCAATTTGAGCTAATGTATCAAAATCATATGTCTTTTTCGATTTTTTCTGTTTAGGCTCTGCTTTTATTTTACTTTCTCCGATATCAACGCTTTCTTTATCGGTATATCCCTTTTCTTTCCAGTTAAAGAGTATTTTGTCTATATAGGCGAAAGAAAGCTTTCCTGTTGAATCTATATTTTTATCAAAAGCATATTCTATGAGTTCGTCAGAAAAATCTTCACTACACCATTTTTCGGCGTATCCACGTTCTCTCGTATTGAGTTTTCTTGATTCTATACCAAACATTCTTTTTACTTTTCTGAAGAAAACTTCCATTCTGCTCATACGGTTTATTTCTTCTTCGGCGGATTTTACATCATTTATGCCTTTTTCACACCATACTTTAGCGACAGCTTCTATATATCCTGCAGATAACTTGTCCGTCTCGCGACAATGTTGTAAAAGCATAATAACAACATCCGATGAAAGTCCCATATAATCATGAATCCAGACGATAGCGCGTTGTTCAGTGTGGTTAAGCATTCTTGAATATATGCTTTCTGCTCTTTCAAAAAGGAATTTTATTTCTTTCGAATTTTCTATTCTGTCAGCGATCTGGGCAGGAGAAAGTTCGTGTCTTTCGGTTGTTTTTACCTTTTCTTTCGGAACAGAAACCGGTTTTGTTTCTTCTTTTTCAACAAATTGCATAGAGATATTCTTTCCATCCGAAAGAACACCTATATTTTTCCAGAAAATCAATGCTTCTTCAACTGTTTCTTCTGTAATACCGAGTTTCTGTGAAATTTCCTCGGTTTTACAGTGATGGTCGTTGTTGTATGATATGTAAAGAAGAACTTTTAGTTGTTCTCCGCTCGCGATTTTAAGGTTGTTTTCAGCAACAGAAACAGGAACAGCGAATATTCTTGTCCATTGTAAAGGGTTGAATTCGTAATCCATAAATACTCCTTTTAAAGTAAAAATGATGCATAGAGATATTATAGCATACTTATACTTAAAATTCCAATAATTTTTTAAATAATTTTATATATTATTTTTACAATTAAAAATAACTTGCAAAATTCCTTATAATGTACTATAATAATTTAATATGGTGCTTTAAAATATAGCATCAATGTCTGCGGAGGTGAATGTTAATGGCAGAAATTAAAAAGAATAATAAAAAAACTGCTTTGAAGGCAGAAAATAACGATATAAAAGAAAAAACTACAAAGCGCAGAAAGAAGGCTGTTTCCGCATCATCCGACGGGGGAGAGTTTGTTTCCTGCGATAGCGTAGATTCAAAAGATATGAAAAGCAAGGATAATTTAAGTGCAAACAGCATTTTCCCTGCGATTGCAATGAGGGGCCTTGTTGTTTTTCCTAAAATAGTCATGCATTTTGATGTTGCGAGAGAAAAGTCGATTCAGGCTTTAAAAGCAGCCATGGCTACAGACCGTAAGATTTTCCTTGTAGCACAGAAAGATGTTGTTACAGATGTTCCTAGTGGAAACGATCTTTACAAAGTCGGTGTTGTTGCCGAAGTAAGACAGCTTCTCAAAACTCCCGATAATGTTACCCGCGTTCTTGTTGAGGGACTTTACAGAGCACGTCTTGTTGATATATTGGATACCGATCCATATATGATAACTCATATCAGAAGAATTCCCAATCTTTCTTGTCCCGATGAAGATAAGGCTGAACTCACAGCACTCGTTCGTTCGGTAAAGGATATTTTTGAACAATATGCCTATAATATGCCAAGAATGCCCAAAGAACTTATTTCTTCCATTCTTGACGAAGATAATCCTTTAAAACTTTATGAAAATATAATATTCAATGTTTCGCTCCCTCTTGATGATAAACAGCAACTTCTTGAAGCAAAAAATCTCATTCAGGGGCTAAGCCTTATCGCACTTATTCTTTCTAAAGAATCCGAAGTTCTTGATATAGAACATCAGATTCAGGAACAACTTCATGATCAGCTTGATAAAAATCAGCGTGATTATTATCTTCGTGAACAGATGAAGATAATTTCAAATCAGCTCGGCGACGATGATGATTCTCAGTCAGAAGCATTTGAATATCTTGAAAGAATAGAAGAATTGGGTCTTTCGCCTGAAGTTTCTGAAAAACTCAGCAAAGAAGCGGGAAGACTTATGAAAATGCCTTCTTCTTCACAGGAAGCATTTGTTACAAGAAATTATCTTGATACAGTTTTAGACCTTCCCTGGAATAAATCCACAAAAGAAAAAGCAGATATCAAGAAAGCAAGAGCAATCCTTGATAAAGACCATTACGGACTTAAAAAAGTTAAAGAAAGAATACTTGAAACTATCGCAGTAAGACAGCTCAATCCCGAACTTAAGGGACAGATTATCTGTCTGGTGGGCCCTCCCGGAATCGGAAAAACATCAATCGGCCGTTCTGTTGCCAAAGCTCTCGGAAGAAATTATGTTAGAATCTCTCTCGGTGGCGTCAAGGACGAATCTGATATAAGAGGACACCGCAAAACCTATGTCGGTGCCATGCCCGGAAGAATTATTGCTGCTATGAAAAATGCAAAGAGTAATAATCCGCTTATTCTTCTCGATGAAATTGATAAGATGAGTAATGATTTCAGGGGTGACCCCTCATCAGCTATGCTCGAAGTTCTTGACAGCGAACAGAACTGCGAATTCAGAGACCATTATATTGAAGTTCCTTTTGATCTTGGTAATGTTATGTTTATAACAACTGCGAATACAACTTCAACAATAGCACCACCATTGCTTGACAGAATGGAAGTTATCGAACTTACAAGCTATACTGCTGATGAAAAATTCCATATTGCAAAGGAACATCTTGTTTCAAAGCAGAAGAAAAAGAACGGCATAAAGTCAACTCAGATAAAATTCTCTGATGACGCACTCGAACTTCTTATCGATGGTTACACCAAAGAAGCAGGCGTGCGTTCTCTTGAAAGAGAGATAGCATCTCTTTGCCGAAAGGGTGCAAAGGAAATCGTTGAAGAGAATAAAAAGAGTGTTACATTCACAGCAGGTAATATAGAAAAATACCTCGGTCCCAGAAAATTCCTTGATGATGATAAATCTGAAAAGAACGAAATCGGTATTGTCAACGGACTTGCATGGACATCAGTCGGCGGAACTTTAATGCCTCTTGAAGTGATAACTCTTGATGGCAAGGGTGCTGTTGAAGTAACGGGTTCTCTCGGTGATGTTATGAAAGAAAGTGCTAAAATTGCTGTAAGTTATGTAAGATCTGTTGCTGATAAATACGGCATAAATAAGGATTTCTATAAGAAACTTGATCTTCATATCCATGCTCCCGAAGGCGCTGTTCCAAAAGATGGCCCATCAGCAGGTGTTACTATGGTAACAGCAATAGTTTCTGCACTTTCGGGCATACCTGTCAAGAGCGATGTTGCTATGACAGGCGAAATTACTCTTCATGGAAAAGTGCTTCCCATAGGGGGACTTCGTGAAAAAACAATGGCGGCTTATAAAGCAGGTGTCAAGACAGTTATCATTCCTGCTAAAAATAAGCCTGACCTTGAAGAAGTAGAAGAAGTTGTAAAGAATTCTGTAAAGTTTATTTTTGCAGAAACTCTTTCAGATGTTCTTGATAATGCACTTGCAAAGAAACCTGTAAAGAAGACAACAACTTCAAAGAGAACAAAAAACGGGTGAATATATGAATTTCAATAAAGCCGAATTTTTTAAATCTTACGGTGAATTTAAACAGTTGCCACAATCAGACAGAATAGAAATCGCTTTTGCAGGGCGTTCTAATGTCGGAAAATCTTCTTTGATAAATAAGATTTTCAACAGAAAAAGCCTTGCGAGAGTGTCGTCTGTTCCCGGAAAAACCGCAACTATCAATTTTTATTCACTTGAAAATATCTATATAGTTGACCTTCCCGGATATGGCTATGCAAAGGTAGCAAAATCTGAAAAACAGCGCTGGGCAGGTCTTATCGACGGCTATTTCAATGCCGAAAGAAAACTTGAACTTACATTTCTTCTTATCGATATGCGTCATCCGCCGTCAAAAGACGACCTTATGATGCTCGATTTTCTAATCGAAACAGAACAGCCTTTTGTTATTGTCCTTACAAAATCGGATAAACTCTCAAAAAAACAACAGGCAGAACGCATGGAAGGGTTTATGAAAGAAATTCCTTATGCCGATGAGATAACATTCATCCCTTTTTCTTCGCAGACAGGCGATGGAGTAGAGGATGTCAGGGGAATTATAGAAGAAATATCATCAGATGATTAGGAGATATTAAAAAATGCTTACAGAAAATCTTGGTATTAACGAAGAGGGACATCTTACCATAGGGGGAGTTGACACAATTTCTCTTGCAAAAGAATATGGAACTCCTCTTTATGTTATGGATGAAGATGTCATCCGTGACAACTGCAGAAAATTCAAAGAATCAATCGACAAATACTATGACGGAGAAGGACTTGTATGCTATGCAAGTAAAGTTTTCTGTTGTCGTGCTATGTGTAAAATTGCTATTGAAGAAAAAATAGGGCTCGATGTTGCTTCCGAAGGAGAGCTCTATACAGCAATCAGCGTAGGTTTCCCTACAGATAAGATTTGCCTTCATGGTAACAATAAATCCGATGACGAACTTACTTTTGCACTTTCTCATGGCGTAGGACATATTGTTGTTGATAACCTCTATGAACTTGAAAGACTCAATAAGATATCAGAAAAGCTTCATAAAAAAGCAAACATTATGTTCAGAGTAAAGCCGGGAATTGATGCACATACTCACAGCTTTATCCAGACAGGTCAGATTGACAGTAAATTCGGACTTGCTCTTGAAACAGGCGAAGCTTTTGAAGCTGTTAAAACTGCAATTTCTCTTGAAAATGTGAATTTAAGAGGGCTTCATTGCCATATCGGTTCACAGATTTTTGAAATCGAACCTTTTGAACTTGCGGCAAAAGTTATGCTCAAATTCATTGCAAAGATCAAGAACGAACTTGATTACGAAATCTCAGAACTTGATCTTGGCGGCGGATTTGGTATAAAATACGTTGAAAACGATAATCCGCCTGATTACGAATCATATATGCAGAGAGTTTCTGCCGTTGTAAACAGCGAATGTGAATCTCTCGGAATAAAGAGGCCTTTCATTATGATAGAGCCAGGACGTTCTATAGCGGGGCCTGCAGGAATAACACTTTATACAGCAGGCGCTGTAAAGGAAATTCCCGATATAAGAACTTATGTTTCTGTAAATGGGGGAATGGTTGATAACCCGAGATATATTCTTTATCAGGCAGAATATGAAGCACTCGTTGCCAATAAAGCCAACGAAGAAAAAACAGAAGTTATCACTCTTGCGGGAAGATGTTGCGAAAGCGGGGACCTTATAGGCGAAAATATGCCTATCCAGAAGGTTGAATCAGGCGATATCATAGCAGTTCTCGCAACGGGAGCTTATAATTACTCAATGTCTTCAAACTATAACAGACTTCCCAAACCGGCGGTTGTTATGGTAAAGGGCGGAAAGACAAGGATTGCCGTTAAGAGAGAAACTCTCGAAGATATTATCAGAAATGATGTTGTTTAGGTATTTACTTTTTGTGTTTAATATGTTAAAATGGTAATAACATCCGATTTGCCGAAGGAGGATTCTTTATGAATTCAAAAATTAAAGATAAAAATACAGATGACCTTCTCAACGCCATTTTATGTCTTGAAAACCTTGATGAATGCTATAAATTCTTTGAAGATTTATGCACAATTCAGGAACTTCGCGCTATGGCACAGAGACTTCAGGTTGCAAAAATGCTTTCTGAAAAACATGTATACAGCAAAATCGTTACAGAAACAGGTGCTTCAACAGCAACAATCAGCCGCGTAAAGCGTTCTCTTGATTATGGATGCGATGGTTACAGCATAGTTTTTGACAGAATGAAAGCTAAGGGAAATAATAATGAATAGTTATTCTCGTTTCGCCCAGTATTATGACCTTTTAACAGTAAATATAGATTATAAGGCAAGGGCAAAATATTTTGACAGAATCGTTGATAAATTCGGCGGAAAAAAAGGCGTTCTTCTCGATTTAGGATGCGGGACAGGATCTTTGACCGAATGTTTCTGTAAACTCGGTTATGATTGCTTAGGTATTGATATTTCTCAGGAAATGTTAACAGTTGCACTCGACAAGAAGATTGATAATGACCTTCCTATACAGTATCTTCATCAGGATATGAGAAAGTTAAAGCTTTTCGGTGGTCTTGATGTTACTGTATGTGCACTTGATGCACTTAACCATCTTCCGTCTCTTGATGATATTTTAAAAACATTCAAGAGTGTTTCAAAGTTCACAAATCCTGACGGACTTTTTATTTTCGATATGAATACCATCTATAAGCATAAACATATCCTTTCTGATAACACTTTCGTCTATGATATGGATGAAGTTTATTGCGTATGGCAGAATACATATAAGACCAAGAAGAACGAAGTTTTGATAGAACTTGATTTCTTTGAAAAACGCGGCGATATTTATTGCCGTTATGAAGAAAGTTTTTCTGAATATGCTTATAAAACCGAAGAGATAGACCGACTTCTCGAAGAAAGTGGATTTAAAATTGAGGCTCATTATAACTATGACAGTTTCGATGAACCTGATAAAAAGAGCGAAAAAATAATATTTGTTGCAAGAAAGGTGAAATAGTTTCACAATGGGCAAAATAGTCAGAACAATATCAGCGGACGCTTCTGTTGTTGCAACCGCTTTTGATGCTAAGGATGTAGTAGCTGAAATTGAAAGAATTCATAAGCCGAGCGCCGTTGTTACAGCGGCACTCGGTAGACTTTCTATCGCCGCAAGTCTTATCGGAATGGGGCTTAAAAACAAGGAAGATACAGTTACTGTAAGAATGAATGGTAATGGTCCTTGCGGAACACTTATTGCGGTTGCTGATAGTTTTGGTAATGTGAAATCCTATGTAGGAAACCCCATCGTTGAAATTCCTCTCAATAACCTCGGAAAACTCGATGTAAAGGGCGCAGTAGGAACAGAAGGAACACTTACAGTTATTAAAGATCTTGGCCTTCGTGAACCTTATACAGGTCAGATTCCTATTATGTCAGGCGAAATCGCAGAGGATATAGCAGCTTATTTTGCTATAAGCGAACAGATTCCTACAGTTTGCGGACTCGGTGTTCTTGTAAACCCTGATCTGACTGTTGCTGCAGCAGGTGGATACCTTATTCAGCTTCTTCCTTTTGCTGATGAAAAGGTAATAGATATTATCGAAAATAATATAAAATCATTGCCTTCTGTAACAGAAATGCTTTCTTCGGGTGTTACTGTCGAAGAAATGGCTTTGAAAGTTCTTGATGGACTTACTCCTAATGTTCTTGATGATTTTTCTGCTGAATATAAATGTGATTGTAGCAAGGAAAGAGTTGAAAGAGCGCTTATCAGTATCGGTAGAGAAGACCTTAAAGAAATGGCTGCTGAAAAAGATAATACCGAAGTATGTTGTCATTTTTGTGATAAAAAATACAGTTTTTCTTCCGAAGAATTGATTGCTTTGTCAAATAGATAAATTTTTTCTTAAAACCTATTGACATTATCTGAAATATGGGGTATAATAATTTTCGTCGTTTAACGATAGTTTGCGATGTGGCCTGGTAGTTCAGTTGGTTAGAACGCCGCCCTGTCACGGCGGAGGTCGTGGGTTCGAGTCCCATCCAGGTCGCCAATTTGCCTCTGTAGCTCAGTCGGTAGAGCAGGGGACTGAAAATCCCCGTGTCGGTGGTTCGATTCCGCCCCGAAGCACCATAGTGCGGGTATAACTCAGTGGTAGAGTGCCACCTTGCCAAGGTGGACGTCGAGAGTTCGAATCTCTTTGCCCGCTCCATAAAAAAGCCTTGTTGTTTCAACAAGGCTTTTTTCTTTCTCTATACAATGCAAAGTAGCATGTTTATAATTCTGTTTTGGAGGAATAAAAATGACTAACAACAAAAACGTTTTAAAGTTTGTTGACGAAGCGGTTGCTCTTTGCAAGCCCGCTAAAGTAGTTTGGATTACCGGCGAAGAATCTCAACTTGAAGAACTTCGTAAGGAAGCCCTTGCTACTGGTGAACTTATTAAACTTAACGAAGAAAAAGTTCGCGTAGCTGAATGCACTAATAAATGCACAATTAAAGATATAATCGCTTTAAATTTCTTGCCTAGACCTCCGCTTGAGAAATCTACGCCTCTAGAAGATTGAGCTTTCATAATTCTAGAAGATTCTTCTAATAAGGTTGGGATAAACCTAAGAGCGATGCTGATAGTCATCGCGATTTCATGCGCGGGGAATTTAATAAGTTTAAATGGGGTCATATACCATTCAAAAGCGTATGTTAATTCAAGAGGTTTGGTCGTAGATGTTAAGACCATTGTGATAATTAACATCATCACAAGTCTAAGCACGATATAGCCACATTGATAAAAAGCGTCCCAGTAGATTGGATAATTACCTATT
>CALGTU010000092.1 GCA_937901465.1 uncultured Clostridia bacterium
ATTTTCTTTTCAAGATTATCAATTCCCTCGCCCGTTTTCGCAGAGATTGAAACTGATTTTCCCAAAACATTTTCTATTTTTTCTATGTCGATTTCGTTCCCCTTTTCGCATTTGTTTATAATGGGAATTACTCTCTTGCCTTCAAGTTTTTCAATGATTTTTTCATCTTCATCAGAGAGTTTTTCCGATGAATCGAAAACCGCTAAAACAAGGTCTGCTTCTGAGAGTTTTTTTATAGAGCGTTCTACACCGATGCTTTCAACAACATCGCCCGTTTCACGAATTCCCGCTGTGTCTGAAAGTTTAAGTAAAATATCGCCGACCATAGCTGTTTCTTCAACGATATCTCTTGTTGTTCCTTCTATGTCTGTAACGATACTTCTGTCGAACCCTAAAAATCTGTTCATCAAGGTTGACTTTCCTACATTCGCCCTTCCTACAATCGCTGTATCTATTCCGTTTCTCAAAACCTTGCCGTTATCATAGGTTTTTGAAAGCGATAGAAGTTCTTCGTGGATATTTTTCAGTGTCAAAGAAAGTTCTTCGGGGGTAAGTTCGGCTATATCTTCTTCGGGATAATCAACCCAGGCAGAAAGTTCGCCGAGTATTTTAAGTATCTTATCGCGGATAGCTGAAATCCTTTTGTATAAAGCACCCTCTTTTGCCGAAACTGCGGCTTTTCTTGCTTGTTCGCCACCCGCCGAGATAATGTCTATAACGCTTTCGGCTTCAGTGAGAGAGAGTTTTCCGTTTAAGAATGCACGCTTTGTGAATTCACCTGCCGCCGCTATTTCGCAACCTGCTTTGATAGTTGCAGAAAGAACTTTTTTTGCAACAAAAATTCCGCCATGGCAGGAAATTTCAATAACATCTTCGCCCGTATAACTTTTAGGCCCGCGAAAGACTGTAAGAACTCCCTCGTCGATTTCTTCATCGCCCATAAAAATCTTTCCGAAAGCGCATGTATAGCCTTTCATATCAGAAATTTTCTTTTCTGAAGATATGGGTTTAAAAACCTTTTCAGCAACAGAAAAAGCCTTATCTCCGCTTATTCTTATAACGGCTATTCCGCCCTCTGAAAGTGGCGTTGAAATCGCTGCAACAGTTGACATATTCTTATCCCCTCTTCGAAAAACGGCTTGACAACTTTGCTGCCAAGCCGATATTCTTAATCTATAATGATTTTGCCATAAAGTGTTGTTGAATCCATTTCGTCTTCAGGCTTTGGCTTGGGAGTGGGTTTCTTATAATCCTTTTCAAAAGAAGTTTTAAGGTCAAGGTCTCTTGCGGGCTGACCGTTTCTTCTTCCGCCGTTTCTCTTGAAACCACCCTTACGGTCTCCCTTGTCGTTTCTGTAAGGACGTGGGTTATCTGATGAGATAACAACCTTTCTGTAAGGTTCTTCACCAACTGATTTTGATGAAACGCCTTCGATTTCTGTTATAACAGAATGGATGATTCTTCTTTCATAGGGGTTCATAGGTTCTAAAGCTGCTGTTCTTCCGTTTTTCTTAACAGAAGCTGCAATTTTCTTTGCGAGTTCTGAAAGTGTTTCCGCTCTCTTTTCTCTGTATCCGCAGGAGTCAACTGTTATTCTGTAATAATCCTTTGTGTTCTTGTTACAGATTGTTGATGCGAGATACTGTAAAGCGTCAAGTGTATCTCCTCTTCTGCCGATTATAGCGCCTGTTTCTGTGCCTTCGATATTAATAACAGCGCCGTCTTCGTTTTCAGTAACTGAAAGTGTTGCTGAAATGCCCATTTTATTAAGGATTTCTTCGATGTATTTTTTAGCCGCAAGATAACGGGGAGCTTCATATTCTGCCTTTATCTTTGCTTCTGATTTTATCTTTCCGAAAAGGCCTTTTTTAGCTTCTTCCAAAACTTCGTATTTTACTTCTTCTTTAGAAATGCCGAATTCCTTAGCGGCAAGTTCAATAGCTTCGTCAACTGATTTTGCTGAAAAAATCTGTTCCATAATTTTTTAATACTCCTTATCTTTAGTTATCATGATTTATTTCTATACCTAAATCTTCGGCAGAAACTTCATCTTTATATTTTTCTTCCATTCTCTTTCTCGCGTCGGCGATAATCTTGCTTTCAAGGTCTTTCTGCATCGACTTTGAAATCTTTATGTTGCCTTCTTCATCGCGGGGGAGTTCTTTTTTGATTTCTTCGTCAAGGTTTCTTGTAGGGTTACTCATCTGTTTCTGTTCTTCAAGGAGAGCGAGCTGTTTTTCATACATTCTCTCCATATATCCTTTGCCTTTTTTCTTCTTCTTTCTTTCGGCGTCTTTCTTAACAAGTTCCGCTACCTTTTCGGGTGTATAAACCTTGCTTAAAATAATCTGCTGGAAAAATCCGAAGATAGACTGGCAGATCCAGTAGTAACCAACGGCCATAGGGAAGTTTCTTGCGATAAAGATTGAGATGATAGGCATAATATAAAGCGAAAGTGTCATCGCGTTCATTGATTTTGCCATTGCGTTATCGGGGTTTGTTTTCTTCTGCTGTGCCTGTGAATAAATCATTGTAAGAAGCTGTGAAAGACCGGCGAGAATAGGAATTAAAAGTGTCGGCCATGTCCATGTAGGGTTAACGCCGAGGTCAAAAATTCCTAAAAAATTCATATCAAAATTGCTTATAGCCTTACAAAGTTCGGGCATTGAAGCGAAAGCCGCAGGGTTATCGTTATAAGCCTGCATGATGATAAGCTGTGACTGATAGTTCTTTGAAAGATTTTCAACATTCTTTACAACTGTTGCCCAGGCTTCACCGTTTGCCTGTGCTTCAAGGATAACATTCTGTGCTATAAGAGTTGCTTCAGATATCATATCCTTTGAGAAATGCATGATATGTGTGAGAGGTCTGTAAACAACATCGATGATACCAAAAAGAACGGGGAACTGAATAAGCATAGGAAGACAACTTGACATAGGGTTGATGCCTTCTTCAGCATAGAGTTTCATCTGTTCTTCCTGAAGTTTCTGCTGGTTGTTTGCATATTTTTTCTGTAAAGCCTGAAGTTTGGGCTGAAAAGCCGACATCATGGCTGTATTTTTCTGCTGTTTAACGCTTAAGGGGAACAAAAGAATCTTTGTTACAAGCGTGAATAAAAGAATCGCAATACCGTAATTCTTAACGAGATAGTATATACCCCACATTATAAATCCCAAGGGGTAACCGAATAATTCATAAATTAACTGCATCTGTCTGCTCCTGATTTTTTATTTTTCTTTTCGGGGACATAATCTATTCCCCCAAGGCTCCATGGGTGGCAACGGAGTATTCTTTTTATAGCTAAAAAGCCACCATAAAATATCCCGAAACGTCTTATTGCCGTTAAGGCATATTGTGAACAGGTAGGATAGAATTTACAACAGGGCGGTTTTAATGGAGAAATGAATTTCTGATAAAAAACTATCGGCAAAGAACAGATATATCTTATTATTTCAATAAGCTTATCCATTTTTCTTTACCCCGCCTGCTTCGATAAAGGGAATAGCTCTCTTTTCAAAAAAGGTTGCTATCTGATATGATTTTACCTCCGCCGCTGCTTGTCTTGCAACAAAGATATAATCATAGCCTTTCGGGAACTTATCTCTTAAACTGTCATATGCCGCCCTTATGACTCTTCTCGCTCTTGACCTTTTAACCGAGTTCCCTACCTTTTTTGTTGTTGTTATCCCTACTCTGTTTTCACTTGTTCCGTTTTTTCTGAAATACACAACAACCGTTTTGCCTGCTATGTATTTCCCTTTTTTATAAAGTCTTAAAAAAACTTTATTGTCTTTGATAATTTCTTTTTTCTGCATAATTTTAAAGAAAAAAGACCGCAATTTTCCCCACCAAGCATAAATCCCCAAAGTATAAAACTGGCACAACGAAATTCTTTCATAAAGATTTCGCCACGAGGATGCCTGTGTGAAATGCGGTCAATGGTCGAATTTTTATCTTACTTATTAGTAGCTGAGCATCTTTCTGCCCTTTGCTCTTCTTCTTGCAAGAACTTTTCTTCCGTTTGCTGTTGCCATACGGCTTCTGAATCCGTGAACCTTCTTTCTGTGAAGCTTCTTGGGCTGGTATGTTCTTTTCATCTTTTTCCCTCCTTGCGAAAAACCGATTGTCCGAAAAAATATAAAATCGGTTAAAGATAATCTGACAAGTTTATATTATAGACCATATAAAAGCTTTCGTCAAGCATTTTTACGCGATTTTTTTCTTTTCGTTAATTTTGAGTTGTCTTATTTGTGCGGTTTTGTGCAAAGTGGATAATGAAAAAGGCATATTTTAAGGGTTTCGCTGTCGGCTGTTTCACAGCCTTTAACAGCGACCATACTTTCCGCTTGTGCGGAAAGTAGGCAAAGGCACACTCCTGCGGAGAGCCTGCGCTTGCTTATGGCAAGCGTGCCTTGATATTCATTCGCAGTCGGTTTATGGAATTTATTCAAAAATTTATTTTGTATAGATAAAAGATAAGGTTTTCTTACTCCTATATACGCTCATTGGTTATCAGAAATATATAAAAGAAAAAACCAATGAGCATATAAATAAAGTTGGTGCGTGCGATGAAAAGTTATTTTTCAGCCTT
>CALGTU010000093.1 GCA_937901465.1 uncultured Clostridia bacterium
CCAGAAGATGAACCATCTTTATTAATTTGTCTGAATTTGATACCCAATAAAACTTCTGCAAATTTTAATGCCATTGAAAAAATTCCAGCAATAATCATCCAAAAAATTACTCCAGGACCGCCTATTGATACTGCAGCAGCTGAGCCAGCAACATTTCCTATCCCTGCTGAAGCAGATATAGTTGCACTTAAAGCTTGAAAAGAAGACAATTCTCCCTTTTTCTTTCTTTGATAACCTCAAAGATTTCTTCATAAACTGTCATTTTATTTTTCCTCCTCATTATATATTTCATTGAAAAAACAACTATACGAACCTGTATGACAAGCAACGCCTGTCTGCTCAACATTTACAAGCAAAGTATCATTATCACAATCTCCATAAATCGAAATAACTTTCTGAAGATGCCCTGATGTAGCGCCTTTATTCCAGTATTCCTTACGAGAACGGCTCCAGAACCATGTATAACCCGTTTCAAGAGTTTTTTTCAAACTTTCTTTATTCATATAAGCAAGCATAAGAACCGTTTTAGTATTGATCTCGTAACAGATAGCAGGGATAAGTTCACCTTTTTCAAAAAATTTATCAAGGTCATTCAAATCAATCTTAACCATAAATCCTCCTTTATATCCACCATTCAGGTGTCAACTCTCCAAGAGTAACAACTTGTCCTGATTTATAATCCAACATTATTTCAATATTTTTATAACTTTCAGGCATGAGTTGTGTCATAAGTTCGCGACAGGCTCCGCAAGGCGCTCCCTTTCCTTCAACAGGAGGTATACACAAAACCCTGTCTATTTCATATTCACCATTAGTTATCATATTAAATATAGCATTTCGTTCAGCACAAATTCCAAGTGTACAGCAAGTATCAATGCACACTCCTGTATAAATCTTTCCTGATTTGCTAAGAACAGCTGCAGAAACTTCTCCTGCTGTGACAAAATCTGAAATTCGTTCGGGTTTCAAAACAGATTTTGCCGCCAAATACATTTCTTTCCATATATTGTCCATAAAATTCTCCTTTACGTCCACAAAGAAGTTATAAACATCGGAGAAGACTTTTCTTCTCTTTTAAATCCGCAATTTTCATAGAAATTAAGTTCATCATTATATGCAACAAGAACTATACGAAGGTAATCAGAATATTTTTCTTTTACCATTTTAACAAGAGTTCTACCTATTTTATTTCCGTGGTAATCTGGGTTAACAAGAAGATAATGAACATAAGCGGTCATTATTCCGTCATCCATAGCACAAATCATTCCAATAAGTTTGTCACCATCCCATGCGGAATAAACAGTTTCGAAATTCTTCATAGCGACAACGAGTTTTTCAGGATAATGTCCCGATGACCACTTGACAGAAAGAAATAAATCTTCTAATTCTTCTTTAGAAAAATCATGGATATCTTTATAAATAATATTTTCCATATAATTTACTCCTATTTTATCTTACAGGTATTCCCTTTTCACGACAATGTTTTTTCACATCGCCTACTGTAAGTTCTTTAAAATGGAACAGTGATGCCGCAAGTGCTGCTGACGCATTTGTTTTTTCAAACACTTCAGAAAAATGTTCAAGAGAACCACATCCACCGCTTGCAATTACTGGAATTTTAACAACAGAACATACAGCGTTAAGAAGTTCAAGGTCGAAACCCTTTTTAACTCCGTCTGTATCCATAGAAGTAAGAAGTATTTCTCCTGCACCAAGTTCTTCAGCTTTTTTAGCCCACTCAACAGCATCAATACCCATATCTATTCTTCCGCCGTTTACAACAACTGTAAACCCTCCATCTTCTCTGCGTTTAGCATCAATAGCGACAACAACACACTGAGAACCGAAGATATCAGCCGCTTCTCTTATAAGTTCTGGATTTCTTACAGCAGATGAATTAACAGAAACTTTATCGGCACCTGCTCTTAACGTTTCTCTGAAATCATCGATAGTCTTTATTCCACCACCTACTGTTAAAGGAACAAAAACTTTCTTCGCTGTATTTCTTACAACTTCAAGCATAGTCCCTCTGCCTTCGTGAGTAGCAGTTATATCAAGGAATACAATTTCATCAGCGCCTTGTGCATCATATTCAGCAGCACATTCAACAGGATCACCAACTTCTTTTATTCCTACAAAATTAACGCCTTTAACTACCTTTCCATCACGAACATCAAGGCAAGGTATTATTCTTTTAGCAAGCATTATTTAACCTCCGTTTTTATGACCATATTGCATCGATCCCATAGTTCATCTTTATAACCAAAAACTAAACAATCTGTTTTTCTTTCTACAAATCCGATGCTTTTATAGCATTTAACAGCACCGATATTCTGAGAAAAAACATTAAGTTGAACTGCATCTGCTTTTGTTTCGTAAAAAGCATATTCCAATGCAATTTTCAACATTTCTTTTCCGTAACCTTTACCACGTAATTCGGGATCAATCATAACAAATTTCAGCATACCTTCATTTGTTTCTTTATTTAAAGAATAACAGAAAAATCCTGCAGGTCTTCCATCTGACAAAGTAACTACATATGGACTATCTCCACAACGATTAGCTATATCTTGCATTACATAATAAAAATTTTCTTTATCTATCGGATACTGTATGATATTCGCACACCACATAGCATGTTCACGTGGTTCAGTTATCCAATCCTTTATAATATCAAAATCACTATCGTTAAATGGTCTGAGTTTCATATCAATCTCACCTTTCGGCATAATCTATAGCTTCTTTAAGATTTAAAGTGCCCTTGTAAATCGATTTACCGCAGATAGTTCCATAAAGTCCCATTTCCTTACAAGCAATAATATCATTCATTGTATGAACTCCACCACTTGCGACAATATTCGCTCTGCCTTCAGTTGCATCAGCAAGAGCTTTTAACTGCTGGACATTAACACCACTGAGCGTTCCGTCCTTAGAAATATCTGTAAATATAAAATACTTCACGCCAACTTCTATCATCTTATTCGCAAGATCTATATAATTTACATCTGAACTTTCAAGCCAGCCTTCAGTAGCAACCATTTCGTTCATAGCATCTATTCCGACAACAATCTTTTCGCTACCGAATTTTTCAACAGCATCGCTTACAAGTTTTGGATTTTTAAGTGCAACAGAACCAAGAATAACTCTTGTAATCCCCATTTTAAGATATTCATCTATAGTTTCAAGACTGCGTATTCCTCCGCCAAGTTCAACCTTGAGATTTGTCTTTTCGGCAACATCAGTATATATTTTTGTATTTACAGGTCTGCCCTCTTTTGCACCATCAAGGTCAACCATATGTATCCACTTTGCTCCTGCATCCTCAAACCCTTTCGCAGTTTCAAGATAATCAGATGCAACCTTTTCAACAGTAGAAAAATCGCCCTTGAAAAGTCTTACGCAGTTCCCGTCTTTTATATCAATTGCAGGTAAAATAATCATATATTCTTTTCCTTTATTTGTTATTATTAAAGCTTTGCAAAATTCTCTAAAATTTTAAGCCCTGCTTTTCCACTCTTTTCAGGATGGAACTGTGCACCGTATACATATTTCCCATCAAAAACAAGTGCAGGAACTCTGTGTCCGTATTCACAGAATGCTGATATATTTTTATCTTCACACTCTGCCTTATACGAATGAACAAAATAAACATATTCATCCTTTGAAAGTCCACTGAGTAACGGACAATCATTAAGAATTTCGAGTTTATTCCATCCGATATGAGGAATACTCAACTCTGGTTCTATCATTTTATTGACAGTTCCTTTTATAAGTGAAAGGCCCTCTGTCTCTTCAAATTCATATCCCTTATCAAAAAGAAGTTGCATACCAAGGCAAATGCCAAGAAAAGGTTTTTTCTGAGATTCTTCTTTAATAACTTCAATAAGTCCGCTTTCTTTAAGCTTGCTCATAGCCCAGGGAAACGCACCTACTCCGGGGAGAATTATTCTGTCAGCCAAACGAATTTCTTCTTCATTATTTGTAAGTTTGCTTTCAAGACCTATGAAATCAAGTGCATTTTTTACGCTAAATATATTTCCCGCACCATAATCAATAATCGCAATCATTTATAATACTCCCTTTGTAGAAAGAACTCCGCCCCTGTTTTCACAAATAGCATCTTTTATAGCATGTGCAACCGCCTTAAATATAGCTTCACACTTGTGGTGATCGTTGCTTCCGTATTTAAGATTTATATGAAGAGTAATTCCTGCATTAAAAGCAAATGCTCTGAAAAATTCTTCAGTAACCTGAGTATCAAAATCACCTATTTTATCATCAGAAAAATCGGCATTAAACATAAGAAAAGGTCTTCCGCTTACATCAATAGATGCTTCAGCAAGTGCTTCATCCATAGGGATTGAAGCAAAACCATAACGATTTATTCCTGATTTATCTCCAAGTGCCTCGGCAAAAGCCTTACCTAAAACTATTCCTGTATCTTCAACTGTATGATGGCAATCAACAAGTAAATCTCCTACTGTTTCAAGACAGAGACCTATTCCACTATGTACAGCAAAGGAATTAAGCATGTGATCAAAAAATCCTATTCCAGTAGAAACAGACACTTTGTCAGCGGTATCGAGATTTAAAGAAAGTTTTATATCTGTTTCCTTAGTTTTTCTGTTTATTTCGGAAATTCTCATATTTAACACCTCTTATTTTTACTTAATATTTTTAAGAATGTTTTTAAGTGAAGAAAGTAATTCTTTATTTTCTTCCATACTACCTGCTGTGATTCTGATATACCCACCCATATATCTTATCGCGATAGAACATTTAAGAAGTTCATCAAAAATAACTTTTGCATTTTCTGATTTGATGAATACAAAATTCGTGACAGTAGGATAAACATACCCAAGTGATGAATATTCTTCAGACAATTTAGTTATTTCAGAATAAAGATAATCTCTGCTTTCGATTATAGATTTTAAATTATCAGAAAGAAAATCTTTTTTCGAAAGAACAATTTTACCTATAACTTGTGAAACTGCATCACAATTATATGGAGATTTGGCTGCACGTAAGGCTTTAGTAATCTTTTCTCCTGCAACAGCAAACCCAAGTCTTACAGATGCCATTCCTATTGCTTTTGAACAGGTTTTAAGAATAATAAGATTGTCATATTCCTGAACTTCATTTAAAACACTCTGATTCCAAAAATCCATATAAGCTTCATCAAGAATAACAAGTGCATCTGTTCCCTTTATAATTTTTTTCACATCTTCTTTCATAATACCGACAGATGTTGGATTACAAGGATTTGAAAAAACTATAGCTTTAGCTTTATTAACATTTACAAAACCTAAAAGATCATCAATATCTATTGATAAATCATCGTTTTTATCATACACAAGAACATCATTTTCATAAAGACTTCCATAAAACGCATACATCGAAAAATCAGGTTTCAATGTAACAATTCTATCGCCTTTTTCGAGAAAACAACTTGAGATTATGCTTATAAGTTCATCCGAACCATTACCGGCAGTAACATATTCACTTGACACGTCAAAAAAATCAGCAAACGCTTTTACAGTATCTGTAGCATAGGGGTCAGGGTAACGATTAAAATCAAGTTTAAAAAGCGCATCTGAAATTTCAGATTTTATCTCATCATTCAGATTTATAAACGACTCATTGGCATCAAGTCTGATTTTATAAGTTTCAGTTATTGGTTCATAAGGAACCAGTTTGGAAAGTTTCGAATTGAGTTCGTAAGACATAACGGGATTCTCCTATCTTAAAATCTTACCTTTATAGCGTTTGCGTGAGCAGTAAGACCTTCTTTTTCTGCTATTGTAACAATATCTGTTTTAGCGTCAAGAAGAGCTTGTTCTGTATAATAAATATAACTTGTTCTCTTTGTGAAACTGTTTACAGATAACGGTGAGAAAAATCTTGCTGTTCCGCTTGTAGGAAGAACATGGTTAGGTCCTGCATAATAATCACCAAGAGGTTCTGGAGCATACTGACCAAGGAAAATTGAACCAGCATTATCAAGCCTTCCAAGATACTCCATAGGATTCTGAAGAAGAACTTCAAGGTGTTCAGGAGCAAGTTCGTTTGCAAGTTCTATAGCACAATCCACGCAATCACAAACAATAGCTGCACCATATGTAGAAAGTGATTTTTCGATTATATCCTTTCTTGAAAGGTCATTTACCTGACGTTCAAGTTCCTTTATAGTTTCATCAACAAGCTTTTCGCTTGTTGTAACAAGGATTGATGAAGCCATAACATCGTGTTCTGCCTGAGACATAAGGTCAGCTGCAACAAATTTAGGATTAGCGGTTTCATCAGCAAGAACAAGAATTTCGCTTGGTCCTGCTATCATATCAATATCTACCACACCATAAAGAAGTTTCTTTGCTGTTGCAACATAAATATTTCCAGGACCTACAATTTTATCAACTTTTGGTATCGATTCTGTTCCGTAAGCAAGAGCAGCAATAGCTTGAGCTCCGCCAGTAAGGAATACTCTATCAACACCACAGATAGACGCCGCAACAAGAATATCCGGATTTGGTTTTCCGTCTTTCATAGGCGGTGTAACCATAATTATTTCTTTTACCCCTGCAATTTTAGCAGGAATAGCATTCATAAGAACAGATGAAGGATATGCTGCTGTGCCGCCGGGAACATAAAGACCTACTCTTTCAAGTCCCCTTACCCTTTGACCAAGAATAACACCATTTTCGTGTGGATCAATAAACCCCTGTTCTTTTTGTCTGTGATGGAAAGCAGCAATATTTTCCATCGCATCAAGAAGTGCATTTACAAAATCTTCATCAGCTTCATCTACAGCATCGTGAATAACATCAAGAGGAACTTCGTAATATTCAGGAAGTTTTCCATCAAATTTCTCTGTATACGCATTAACAGCTTTATCTCCGTTTTCACGAACATTGTCAATTATATCAGAGACAATATCCGATATTTTTTTGTCGGTTTCGCCCTGTCTTTTTCTAACTTCTCCGAGGAAATTGACTTCGTCAACTCCATTGGCAATAATTTTCTTTATCATAATTCCCACCTATATTTCTTTCTCAATCTTTTCAATAAGTTCTTCTATTTCATTCTGGCGAAGTTTCATACTTACTGTATTTACAATAAGTCTTGCTGAAATCGGAGCGATTTCTTCATAAACTTCAAGTCCGTTTTCTTTAAGAGTAGAACCTGTTTCAACAATATCTACTATGGCATCTGAAAGTTCAAGAAGTGGTGCAAGTTCTACACTACCTTCTATCTTTACAATTTCAACATCCATACCTTGAGCTTCAAAATATGCCCTTGAAACATTCGGATATTTCGTTGCTATCGTTTTAACATTGTATCCATTATAAAAATTATCACCTTTTTTACCGGCAAGTGCAAATCTGCATCTACCGAAACCAAGGTCTACTAGTTCAAAAAACTTTCCCTGCATTTCCATTATGGTATCTTTACCAACAACTCCCATATCGCAAACACCATGTTCAACATAAGTTATAACATCTGCTGCTTTAGCAAGAATTACTTCTATTTTACCATCACATATAGGAAGAATAAGCTTTCTGCCTTTTTCATGAACAGATGTGCAATCATAGCCCAATTTTTCGAAAAGCGCTACTGTATCTTTTTCTAATCTACCTTTTGTAAGAGCAATTCTTAGTGGCTTATTCATTTCCTTCACCTCTGTAACGAATTATTTCAGAAATTTTATTTTCCTTTGCGTAATCCATAGTTTCTTCATATGTATCAAAAAGTGAAAATTCGACTTTTTTACCTTCTTTGCGAAGCTTTTCTACATATATCAAAGCATCCATAGCATCTTCCTCTTCACTGAATACAAGAACATCAGGAGATGGAGCTTCTGAAACAGGATTATATCTTTTAAGCACTTCTGCAACAGCATCAACATTAACAGCAAATCCTGTTGCATGAACATCGTATCCGAACTCAGAAATAAGTTTATCATATCTTCCGCCGGAAAGAACTTCATCACCATAACCCTGAAGATAGCCCTTCATTATTACACCTGTATAGTAATCTGCACGATTTAC
>CALGTU010000094.1 GCA_937901465.1 uncultured Clostridia bacterium
CCGACTGTAAAAATAAAGGGCGAGGTCTGCTACAACGGTCAAAACATCTATGACAGCTCAATTGACGTGAACGAGCTCCGCCGTGAGATAGGAATGGTATTCCAGAAGCCTAATCCGTTCCCAATGAGCATTTATGACAATATTGCATACGGACCGAGAACGCACGGAATAAAGTCGAAAGTAAAGCTTGATGAAATCGTTGAGAAGTCCCTACGTGATGCGGCAATATGGGATGAAGTAAAGAACAGACTCAAGAAAAACGCCCTCGGTATGTCAGGCGGTCAGCAGCAGAGATTATGTATAGCAAGAGCATTGGCAGTAAAGCCGAAAATTCTTCTTATGGATGAGCCTACATCTGCGCTTGACCCTATCTCAACATCGAGAATTGAGGAACTTGCAATTGAACTTAAAAAGAATTATACTATTGTTGTAGTAACTCACAATATGCAGCAGGCAGTCCGGATTTCCGATAATACGGCATTCTTTTTACTGGGCGAACTTATCGAATACGGCGAAACCGAAAAACTGTTTTCACAGCCACTCGATAAGCGTACAGAAGATTATATTACAGGAAGGTTTGGATAATGAGAAGCAGATTTGATGAGCAACTTAATATACTTAACACAGAAATGATAGAAATGGGCGCACTCTGCGAAGAGGCTATCGCCCTCGCTTCAAAAGCACTTACCACGGGAGATGTTTCGCTTGCTGAAAATGTTTCGGCGATTTCATCAGACATCGACCATAAGGAGCGTGACATTGAAGCGCGTTGTATGAAACTTTTATTACAGCAGCAGCCTGTTGCGAGAGATTTAAGACAGATTTCCGCTGCACTTAAAATGATAACCGATATGGAACGCATAGGCGACCAGGCAGAAGATATCGCAGAGATAATCACATATCTTGAAGGCAGAACAGCCGAAGAAACCGTGCATATCAGAGATATGGCGGAAGAAACTATCTCAATGGTAACAGACAGCGTTGACGCTTATGTGAAAAAGGATACAGAACTTGCGAAATCAGTTATTCTCCACGATGACAAGGTTGACGAATATTTCGACAGAATTAAGTGTAGCCTTATAAAGATGATTACAGAAACCACAGAAAACGGAGAATATGCCCTTGACCTTCTGATGATTGCAAAATATTTCGAACGCATCGGCGACCACGCAACAAACATCGCCGAATGGGTGATTTTTTCTGTAACAGGCGAACACAAAAACTCATAAAGGGGTTGATTTATATGATATGGTGCGTTGAAGACGACGCAAGTATCCGTGATATAGAAGTTTATGCCTTGAAGTCAACAGGGTTTGAAGCGAAAGGTTTTGAAGACGGCGACAGTTTTCTTTCTGCGCTTAAAACAGAACTTCCCGACCTTGTTATTCTCGATGTAATGCTCCCCGGAAAAGACGGCATCGAGTTGCTTAAAATTCTCAAAAGCACAGCGGAATATGTTGATATTCCCGTTATTATGGCAACAGCAAAAGGGGCGGAATTCGATAAGGTTCAGGGGCTTGATATGGGTGCTGACGATTATCTTGTAAAGCCTTTCGGAATGATGGAGATGATTTCGAGAGTAAAGGCAGTTATGCGTCGCTGTACACCGAAAACAGTAAACCGCATTTTACAGTCAGGCGGGCTTTCTCTTAATCTTGATGAACGCACCGTTACAGTAAACGGCGAAAAGGTTTCTCTTACCTATAAGGAATTTGAACTGCTTTCGCTTTTTATGAAAAATGTGGGGCTTGTATTTTCAAGGGATACTCTCTATAACGAAATATGGGGTGCTGATTTTGTCGGTGAAACAAGAACAGTCGATATGCATATAAGAACGCTTCGTCAGAAACTTCTTGAATACGGCGAAATGATTGAAACCGTACGCCATGTCGGTTATAAATTCGGAGGTAACTATGACAAGTAAGATTTTTCGTTCTATTTTTGCTACCTCACTTGCCGTTCTTATGGCAACTCTTGTAATTATAACAAGTTTTCTATACGATTACTTTACAAATATTCAGATAAATCATATCAAGGATGAACTTTCTATTGCTTCTGTCGGAACAGAGCAATCGGGTGAAAAATATCTCAGCAATCTGAAATCGGATCATTTCCGTCTTACCTGGATAGCTTCTGACGGAACAGTTCTTTTCGACTCTCAGGCTGATAAATCGACAATGGATAATCACCTTGACCGTGAGGAAATAAAAGAAGCCTTTGAAACGGGAAAAGGAAGCAGTTCACGCCATTCTGCAACACTTACCGAAAAAACGCTTTATGAAGCAGTTCTTCTTTCAGACGGAACAGTTCTTCGTATTTCAGTAAACCGTGCGAGTGGATTTGTCCTTCTTTTAGGAATGATGTATCCCGTTATTATCGTGATTATAATTGCAGTTATCATTTCGGCAGTTCTTGCACATAAAATGTCGAAAAGAATAATCGAGCCACTTAATAAACTTGACCTTGATAATCCGACAGAAAATGATGCCTATGAAGAAATCGCACCTCTTCTCAGCCGTATCCACAAGCAGAATATGAAGATTGAACGCAAGGCAGCAGAACTCAACCGAAGAAAAGATGAATTCGAACTTATCACAAAAAATATGCGTGAAGGACTTTTACTGCTTGATAAAAACAGAAATATCCTCACTATAAATTCTTCGGCAACAGCTATTTTCGGTACAGATGAAAATTGTGTGGGAAAAGAATTCCTGACAATAAACCGCAGACACGAAATAACCTCTGCCATTGAAAAAGCGCTTACAGACGGACATTCTGAAATCCGTGTAAAACTCGGTGAAAAGGAATATCAGTTTGACATAAGCCGTATTGAAACGGACGGAGAAACCGTAGGTGCGGTTATCCTTGCATTCGATATAACGGAACAGGCTGACGCCGAAAGACTTCGCAGAGAGTTTACGGCAAATGTTTCTCACGAACTTAAAACTCCTCTTCAGACTATTACGGGCAGTGCTGAACTTATCGAAAACGGGCTTGTGAAGAAAGAGGATATGCCACGCTTTGTAGGTCATATCAGAGAAGAAGCAACTCGTCTTGTAACGCTTGTAGATGACATTATAAGACTTTCACAACTTGATGAACAGACAGAACTTTCAAAAGAAAATGTTTCGCTTTATGAAATAGCAGACGAAGCCTGCAAAGTTCTTCATGACAGCGCAGATAAAAAGGATATTTCACTTTCTGTATCGGGCGACAGCGGAATTGTTTTAGGTGTAAAGCACCTGCTTTTTGAGGTTATCTATAATCTTTGTGATAACAGTATCAAGTATACCCCCGATGGAGGCAAGGTTGATATCTCTATCTCAGAAACCGAAAAGGAAGTAACGCTTACTGTTTCCGACAACGGAATAGGTATTGCCCATGAGCATCACGCAAGAATTTTCGAACGCTTTTACAGAGTAGATAAGAGCCACTCGAAAAAATCGGGTGGAACGGGACTCGGGCTTTCTATCGTCAAACATTCAGTTCAGTATCACGGCGGAAAAATTTCAATCAAAAGCGAAGAGAACAAAGGCACTGCCATTACAGTGGTTTTGCCCAAAAGCGAATAAATCAAAGCGACCGATAATATTTCGGTCGCTTTTTGTTTTATAAACAAAGTCCCCTTCCCTTGCTAAAAGTTTATCTGTATGCTAAAATATAAGCGAAAACACTTTACGGAGGATTATATGAAAAGAAAAATACTTGGTTTATTTCTTTGCTCGGTTATCTTGGTAGGGGCAGCGTGTGGATGCAGCGCCAAAACTGAGGAACAAAGCAGCAGCAGTTCGCAGGTTGTTCATGTAGACGGAACTTTTGATATTGAAGAAGTGCGAAAAAACATCAATATCAAGGGTTATCAATTTGAGATGCCGATAAAACTCAAAGACTTGGAAAAAGGACTTGAATATGAGATGAATGATTACCATTCTGATAGCGTTCGTGGTGTTGATATTTTCAAGGATGGAGAGTTGTTTTTTGAAGCAGCTGTTGATGGTGCTGAAAAAAAGACTAAACACGCAAGTATATATAATATTGTAATAGAAGAAAGCGACACAAGCATTGATGGCATTATACCAACTGTAACAACAAAAGAAGAAGTATTAAAGCGCTATGGTGAACCTCATAAAATAGAATTGATTGATAACCGTGGAATTGAAGAAGAAAAATATTGGTATGGAGAATATAAACCTTTTGAAAATGTAAAAGCAGGTGATAGTCCAAAAGCGAAATCTCTTTCTATAGTTTTTGGAGAAAATAATATTGTAAACAGAGTGATTATATATTATAAAGAAACGGATAATTAAATAATAAAAGAAATAATGATAGGCCACGCTGTTATCGACATAGCAACGGTTGTTCAGATAGTTCTTACCTCGGCAATCCCAGGGTTTTATGATTTAATGTGTTCTATGTAAAATAAACGGAAGTGTCTTTTTAAAGATACTTCCGTTTTTATAACCTTTTTAAAATTCTATAAAACACTATTGACAAAGACGGAATATGATGGTATCATTAAAAGCGAACGATAATTCGCTAATGACAGAGGAGTAAATATGCAGATACAAAAAGACCATATCCGTGCTAAAATATTGGAATCGGCTTTAGAAGAATTCAGCTCAAAGGGCTATCGCAACGCCACTATGAATTCTGTCGCAACCCGTTGTGAGATAAGCAAAAGCAACCTTTATCGTTATTTTCCTTCTAAAGAAGATATATGCCGTGAACTTCTCGCTGTTCCTTCTATGGAAATAATGAAAGTTATGAATGTTATAACAGGAACAGAACTTCTCATATATTCAAACGATGAAATTGCAGAGAAGATGACGGATATTCTTTCGCCCGTTATATTTAAGTATAGAAAAGAACTTATGATTATTATCAGTCCCGATGCACCCGAAGATGCAACCCGCTTTAAAGAATCGGTCGAAAAAAATCTTATGAAGAATTTTCTCGCTTTCGACCCCGAAAGAACTGCAGAGGGTTTTGCCGAAACTCTTGTGAAAATGCTTATGTCGGGGATTGAAAATATCCTCATAAATCATACATCTGATGAAAACACGAAAAAGCAGATAAATTCCCTTTTAAGATATCATTTAAGAGGTGTACTTGCTTTTTCAACACTCAGAAGTGAATAGTGATAAAAAAGAGATTTAATTATCTCTTTTTTAAAAAGACCAAAAGCGACTAAATGTTCGCTAATAAGGAGAGGCAGTTATGAAAACAGAAACCTACATTTCATCAGAACGCGTCAACACAGGCAGACAATATGAGATTGACTGCGTAAAATTCTTTGCCGTTATATTTATGGTATGCATACATACCTATGAACAGTTGAGTTCTTATGATTACCACAACTATCTTCCGACGGGATTTTTCCGTAATGCAATAGAGTTTCTTGGTGGGCCTATGGCAGCGCCCGTATTTATGTTTGCTATGGGAGCAGGAATGGTATTTACCCGTCATAGTTCACCGAAAGATTTTATAAAGAGAGGGTTTAAACTTCTCGCTATGGGATTTCTGCTTAATTTTTTCAGAGAATCATTGCTTGAAATTTTGGGAAATCTTATTCTTAAAATGGATTATAGTTTTGAATATATAGCAGACGGTTTTCTCAATATCGACATTCTTCATTTTGCAGGAATGACATTTTTAGCAGCAGGTCTTATGAAGAAAGCGAAAATCAATTCAAAAGCAATGCTTGTTATAGGAATACTTTTTCAGGCTGTCGGCATATGGTTTTCGCGTCTGACATTTTCTTCTGTAATAACGGGTAATCTTTTAGGACTTTTATTCCCTACAGGAGAAAAAGTAGCCTTTCCCCTTTCGTTGTGGTGTCTTTATCCCTTTCTTGGCATTTTATTCGGGGAATATCTTCAGAAAGTGTTGAACAAGGAAAAGTTTTATCGTATACTTATCATAGCAGGCAGTGCTGTATCGGTTGCGATGATTTCCTGCCTCTTGTTTATAGGTTATGATATACGCCTTATTTATGCGCTCTGTGATAATTCATATTATCATCAGAACTTTATAGGTGTAATCTTCATAATTCCGTTTGTTGTTTTATCACTCGGTATAAGTTATTTTCTGTTTAAGAAAACAAGTCAGACAAAGTTCGTTGTTTTCATAAGTTTCTGTAGTAAAAACCTTAATATGATTTATATAATACAGTGGCTTTTAATCGCCTGGACAGTAGCCGTTTTAACTGCCATAGGCAAAGAACCCGACCTTAACGCTATCGGCACTATCCTTGTCGGACTGTTTGTAACATCGGTAGCAATACTTATTACTCTGCTGATAAGAAAAATTATAGATAAAGGAAGTAAAAAGCAATGAAAGAAATAATGATAGGAACATGGGCGTGGGGAACGGGCATAAACGGTTCTTCAATGATTTTCGGAAAAAAGCAGGACCCCGAAACCTTGAAAAAATCCTTTGAAACTGCTATAAATCAGGGTTTTCTCAACTGGGATACTGCTGCCGTTTACGGAATGGGAACCTGTGAAACCCTTTTAGGTTCTTTTATCAAAGGCCACGATGATATATTTCTTTCTACAAAATTTGCTCCCTCAAAAAAATACAAGAAAGGCGCTCTGACAAAATCTTTTGAGGAAAGTATGAAACGCCTCGGAAGAGAAAGCGTTGACCTTTTCTGGATACATATCCCCAACAGCCTCAAAGAAAATCTTTCTGAGGCAATTCCTCTTATAAAAGAAGGAAAAATAAAAAGCATAGGGGTATCAAATGCCTCGCTCGATGATATTAAAACTGCCAAAGAAATCCTCGGAAAAGAAAACCTAAAACTCGGTGCTATACAAAATCATTTCAGCCTTTTAAGAAACGACCAGCAACCGATTATCGATTACTGCAACGCAAACGGAATAAAATACTATGCCTATATGGTTTTGGAGCAGGGTGCGCTCTCGGGAAAATACAGCGCTGAAAATCATTTCCCGTTTTTCTCTTCGAGAAACTTTGCTTTCCCGAAAAGCAAATTCAGAAAAATAGAAACTCTCCTTAGCGTTATGAAAGATATTGCCGACAAATACAATATCGACTCTTCGCAGATACCTATATTATGGGCAATAAGCAAGGGAACTGTTCCCATTATAGGAATTACAAAACCTTCCCACGCAGAAAAACTCGCCTCTTCTATGGAGATTACTCTTACTAAAGAAGAACTCGACTTAATCGAAACAGAGGCAACAAAAACAGGTATCAGACAGCAGGGCACCTGGGAACCGCAGTAATATTTGCAAAAATCCCCTCTCCGATATGGAGAGGGGATATTTTTATACAGTCTCAGATTTTATGTTATTTTCTTCTGCATACTTTTGTGCATAAGAATTTTCGGGTGCTTTGATAACAAGGTCTTCGCAACCATCGAATGCATAGTTGCCAATCTTTGTAACAGAATCAGGAATTATTATCTTTTCTAAAGATTCGCAACCATCGAACGCATCATCACCAATCTCTGTAACAGAATCGGGGATTGTTATCTCTTGTAAAGATTTACATTCATAGAACGCACCTCCACCAATCTCTGTAACAGAATCAGGGATTGTTATCTTTTCTAAAGATTCGCAAAAAGAGAACGCCCATTCACCAATCTTTTTAACAGAATTAGGTATTATTACTTTTTTAGCATTTCCATAGTAGTTATATAAAACATTTTTTACAATAACAAATCCATTTTCATCTGCAAGTTTTTTGCAACCTCTGAACGCATCCTCACCAATCTCTTTAACAGAATCGGGGATTATTATTTCTTTTAAAGATTTGCATTCTTTGAACGCACCTTCACCAATCTCTTTAACAGAATCAGGGATTGTTATCTCTTTTAAAGATTTACAACCTCCGAACGCACCTTCACCAATCTCTGTAACAGAATCAGGGATTATTATCTCTTTTAAAGATTTACAACCATAGAACGCCCATTCACCAATCTTTGTAACAGAATCAGGGATTATTACTTTTTCAGCATTTCCAAAGTAGTCATATAAAACATCTCTTACAATAACAAATCCATTTTCATCTGCAAGGT
>CALGTU010000095.1 GCA_937901465.1 uncultured Clostridia bacterium
CTGTATTTCCTCAGATAAAAATCCGAAAACCTTTATAAAAATCGCAAACATTAAAACATCGACAACGCAGGAAATTACAGACGACGAAACAAAGGCAATAAGGATTTTGAAAATTCTGAAAGAGTCTTTAAAGGTATCAAAATTGCTTTTGTGGTCTTCAACATCATCGTAAATCGTTTCTATCTTTACTTCTTTTATTTCTGTTCCGAGTCTCTTCGTTTCAAGGAGCATATTGGTTTCATATTCAAACCTTTCGCCTTTAACATTTATGAAGTCCTTTATAACAGAATTGCCCATAGCGCGAAGACCTGTCTGGGTATCAGAAATAGAAAGCCCACCTATGACCTTAAAAAGAAAAGACATAGTTCTGTTTCCCATTTTGCTTCTTTTAGGAACATTATCGAGGCTGAAATCACGGACGCCTAAAACAAGTGTGTTTTCAGAAACAGCCTCGGCACATTTCAAGATATCCGCAGATGAATGCTGATTATCGGCATCGCAGAAAACGACACCCTCATATTCATCTGCTAAATTTTCAAGATAATAACTCATAGCCGTTTTCATAGCCCTGCCCTTGCCCTTGTTCACTTCATGGGTAAGAACAATTACGCTTTCATCGGCGATAAGTCTATTGAAATACTCATCACTTTCACTGCCGTCGTTTATGAGTATTATTTTCTTGAATCCCTTTTCCTTTAACCCCGTTATTACTTCTATGAGGCTGTCATCGGGATTAAGCGACGGCACAACAGCACAAATTTTCATTTTTTCCTCCAAAATCAGCATTCCCCCGAATGCTGTTATGTTATAAAACATTACCATTTTTAATAATACAGCATACAAACCGCGATTTCAACCGATTTTTAAAACTGACACCATTTTGTAATAATTATCGTTAACCAAAAAATAAAACGGAAAGAGCAAAAAACCCTTTCCGTTAAACTTATGCATTACTTACTGCGAGTATCTCTGCAACAACCTGCTCTCTGACTGCTGAAAAAGCAGTTACTTTTCCGAGGAATGAAAAACGGCTTATTCTCATCATTTCAAGAAGAGCCGCAACCTTGTCCATACAGGAAACAACGAAGCTTTCGTTATATCTCGGCGGAACGGCTGTTAAAGGCCACATATGTTTTTCTATAATATCCATTTCAAGAAGACTTAAATCGAAATGCTCATAAGCATTATCGAGCGCTTTTTTTGAATGAACAAATCCGTGCATACGGAAGATATCCTTTGGTGTTCTTATCTTTATCGGAACATCATGCCAGTCATATAAGAAAAGGTCATGCAAAAGTCCTCCTCTTGCTGCTGCATAATAATTCATTCCGAGTTTTTTACATACCAAAAAACTGAGATACGAAACAAGTATGCAATGTTCTAATGTAGAAACATCGCCATGCTGTATATAACGAGACATTTTCTGTACAACAGGAGTATCCACTATATCGTGGATACAATCGCGGTATTGTATATAAGTTGTAAGGCTCATTTTCACATTCCTTTGCAATTTAATTCCAAAATGTATTATACTCTCTTTTTCTATAGATAGCAATAGGTAACCGGCTTTAAAAATGTAAACTTTTCGTTAAAGCCAATAGCTATACTCGCTCATTCTCCAGCCGTTTTCTGTTCTTACCATTGTGAAAGTATGTTCTTCAAGATGAGATTCTGTTTCGGTTTTATCAAGTTCGCCGAGAGTTGCGATATCTTTCCATGAATACAAAGTTGTCATCGAAAATTTTATCTTGTTATAATCGTTTGAAATGAGATTGAATTCACAATCTCTGTATGAAACATCAGGCTCTCTCGCACGGTCATGGAAAAGAAGCTCACCATCATCGTTTATATAGGTATCTGCCATGAATGTTTCTTTTGTGTATTCTTCTGTAAAAGCGCTTGTTATATAGTTATACATTTCATCATACGAAACACCTGTTCTCATATAATGATATTCATGTCCGTCATCAGAAAGACGCGGAGATTTTTCATATTCTCCCGTAAGGCCGAAGCTTTTTCCTGTAACACTCATATAGGTCATAAAATATGCTTCCTGCCATATTTTTTTCTGTTCATTATTTAAAAAATCAGGACAAGGTGATGAGAAAAATTCTTTATCGCTATAGTTTTCAAGAGTTGCCGAAAAAGGAAGATAAACTTTTTCGGGTTCTGTTGTTGTAGCTTCTGTTGTGGTCTTTGAAGTTGTGTGCGAAGGAGTTGTATTTCCACTGCTTCCATCCCCCGAACATCCCCAGATGATAAAGGCAAGGAGTGCTAAAACAACGACTGATGATATTATAACCTTACGTCTGATTTTTCTCACCTCCGTCTTTAAGAATTATCTATAACCCAAAACAAATATACAGAATGGTAAATAAACACCAAGGAAAATAATATTCATAACAGTAAATGTAAGGATATATTTTTTCATATCCGAATTTTTACTTTTAGAATAGAGTTTCAACGAAATAAGACTCGCGAGTGATGCAACAGGTGTTCCGAGTCCGCCTACATCAACGCCCATAAGAAGTGCTGAGGCATTATCTGTAAATCCCGAAAGCATAGCCGCCGCGGGAACATTGCTGATTACCTGACTTGTTATAACCGAAAAAATGAACTCTCTTTTGTTTATCAAATCGCCGATTGCGATATTTATCTGTGGAATAGCCCTTAAATTTCCAACAAAAATGAAAAATGCAACAAATGTCAGAAGAAGAAAATAATCGACTTTAACAAAGATTTTTCTGTCAAATATAAGTGCTCCTACAATCACTATGCCAAGTGTTATTCTGTAATCGAGAATTCTTAAAACTGTCATCATACAAACTACGAAAAGAACGATATACAGAACAAGTTTTTTCTTATCTTTTATCTTGTTATCTATGTTATCATCGCCACGCATAGCGTTATTTTTGCCGATAAAACAAGCTATAAAAAGCATAACAGCGCCAAGCACAACCGCCGGCAAAAGAATTTTAAAAAATTCGCCTATCGACAAAGAAAAATAATCATAGATATAAAGATTCTGAGGATTTCCGACAGGTGTTGCCATGCTGCCAAGGTTCGCTGCGATAGTTTCAAGAACAACTGTTAAAA
Organism: uncultured Clostridia bacterium; assembly: GCA_937901465.1. Lineage (GTDB taxonomy): Bacteria > Bacillota > Clostridia > Oscillospirales > Ruminococcaceae > RGIG4131. The sequence goes on from CALGTU010000095.1 coordinate 3,097, forward strand.
TAAGCCTGTCCTTTCTCTTATTGCCAAAGATGCTTATTGTAAGCGGAACGAATGTTATAAGCGCAACATCGTTTGTTATAAGCATAGAACTGAAAAATGTTACCGAAACAAGAACAAGCGTTACCGCCCTTTCGCTTTTTGTTACAAAAAGCATTCTTTCAGAAACAACTCCGAAAAGGTTTGTTTCCATAATCCCTGCAACAACGAGCATAAGGCAGAATAAAAGTGATATTACCGAAAAATTGATATACCCTATATAATCCGCAGACGGCGGTACAAAAAACATTGTAACCACCGCCACAGATAATGCTACAACGAGAACAATCTCGTTCCTTATAAATTCCAAAAACTTTTTCATAGGCTATCTGTAAATATAAAGGGGCATTTCCTTATCGCCGACTTTTGCAATATACTGATATTTTGTATCTGCCTTGTCGTCGTAAACAGGTTGCTTTGAAAGAGTTATCTTTTCTATTCTGCCGTCACTCACATTATACGCTTCGATAACGAATGTATTGGGGTCGGCTGATTTTCTCATAAGTCTTGAAACGTTATAAACATCGTTTCCTGTTGTTATAACAGAAGGATTACCGCTTGATGTTTCGGTTTCGAGTGCTTCAAAAGCCTTATCCCCGTTAGCGCCGAATGAAAGTATATCAGCCTTATCCGAAAGATAAAGGTTGTCATAATACTTTATAGCTGCAATTATTTTCTTATCTTCTACAGAAACTTTTTCTGTATTTACAATAGCAGTTTCATAGTTTTCAAAAGGAGGAAGGTTCTGGAATGTTATTACTCTTATGACTTTCATAAGTCCGTCATCTTCCATTCCCTGACCGCTGTATTTTCTTATACCGATTTCCCAGCCCTTCGAAGCGAGAAAATCCTTTGTTTCCTTTGTATAGTAAAGTGTTCCGTCGGATACTTTTTTGAAATCCCATTTATCCTGCATGATTATATATTCTCTGTAATCCTTTACGCAGTCAAGTGTAAGGTCACAAAGATTCTGTCTTGTATCTCCGAAAAATGCGTGTTCAGAAATATCGTATCCTTCGATTTTTCCACCCTTGCCGCTCTTATAGCTGTCTTCTTTGAGTTCTAAAGCACCTGAATAATAAAGTTTATTTATCATAGCTGTTCCGAGTGCAGAACCGTCAACATTTTCGGTTGTAGGCATAGCATAGCGGAGTCCGTCTTCTTCATAGTTATAGCCTGTATCGGCAATAACAAACATATCGCCTGTTTTTTCGTCATTTTCAGAAATCTGATTTTCAGAAATGATTGCGCATACCTTTTCAGCAACAGGTTCAAGTCCTTCGGCATTTGAAACATGAAAGAACATTCCGTTTGTAGCTTCTGCCGTATCATAAAGATATGACTGTGTTATATGCTTTCCGAGACCTATTGTTATGATTGTTATATTCTTCTGATTACAGTATTCAACTGCTGTTCTTTCAGCAGCTGTGTTAGGTGTTGTTGTATTTCCGTCTGTAAGAAGAACGATATAGTTTCTTGCAAGTTTATTATCATCGAATTCTTCAGCGGCTTTTCTCAGAGCATAAGCTATATTTGTGCCGTCAAAATATTCATCTGATTTTGCAATACTGTTTATTCTTTTTTCTGTTTTTGAATAGTTATCGTTTATTTCGATAAGAGTTGTATAGTTTCCTGTGAATTTACCCGCACCGAAAGAAACATCATAGAGGTTATCCATAATGCTTACAGCAAGGTCAAGTCTTCTGAAATCAACGTCGTTTTCTTCAGAGCCTTCACATTCCTCAACGGGATACATTGAGCCTGAGTTGTCAATAAGGAAAAATACTCTTGTAGGATGTTCTTCATCCATAACAGATTTATCGCCTAAAAGATATATTCCGTCTTTTGCGATTTCTGCTGAAATCTTTGAACCATCTGATGTTGATTTTATTTCTTCGAATTCAGATGTGGCTGTATCGACTTTATATATCTTGAGATTTTCTTTGCTGCTTCCCCATTTTGAAACAGCTTCATCGGTAAGGCTGAATGAAATTTCAACACTTTCAGATGACTTGACGGAATAAATTTCACAAAGCGAACTTATAACGCCGGGATAATTTGCAAGTGCAGATGTATATTCACCGAACTGTGTTCCGTAAACATTTGCATTACCTTTCATTTCAACGGTTGCTATGCCGATTGTTTCTTCTCTTGTAAAAGGAACATCCTTATCAGCTGTTTTGCCGTCGGTCTGCTTTGATTTTGGTGCAAGTCCCGCTAAGATTTCAACACCATCAGTAAGACCATCGTTGTCGGTATCGGGGTTTGCAGGGTCAGACATATTGTTTGCTATTTCAAAAGCGTCTGAAATTCTGTCGCCATCGCTATCGGCAAGATAAAGGCTTAAACCGTTTGATTCTTTATCATAATCAGAAACTTTGCTGTCATAGTTTTCTTTTACAAGTTCAAGAGATGAAACGCCGACAGAAGCAAGTTCGCCTGATGTTTCGGTTATGTAATCCTTATTCATGCTGTTTACATAAATGCCGGCGAAAATATAAACCGCAACAACGCCTGCAACACCAAGTGCTATGGCTCTTATGCGCTGTTTCTTTTCTTCTTCGGTCTTATATACAGAATGTTTGTATTTTGAATAGCTTTTTTCCGGTTTTGCAACTTCAGCGGTAACATCGCGCTTTTTCTCATCCTTCATCATATCTATTTTAAGAGGAGGAAGTTCATCAAAAGAACGAAGTCCGTCATATCTTCCGTTTCTGAGTGTTTTTGAATTATCGACTTTCTTTTCTCTTGCTGCTGAAAGGTCGATTTCATCCATTCCGCTTCTTCCCGGTTCACGCACATTATTGAAATTGTCTTCATCGGGTCTGTATGGCATAAAGCATTGCTCCTTTTATCCGAGTATAATAATACATAATAATTATACCATATATACACAGCAGAGTTCAATGTTATATTTGCCGATTTTTCGCCTTAAAATTCATACAAAACCCAAAAATATATTGACTGTTATGCAATAATATGGTATAATTTATTTTGATTTTTGCAAACTATAATCCTTAAGGAATGATGATATGAACACAATTGCGGATTTTTTCACAAACGTTTGGAATGACTTTTACGCAGACTTTTATGCATCGTTTATAAAAGAAGACAGATATATGCTTCTTCTTGATGGTATCGGTGTTACCATAAAAGTATCGCTTTTGGCGGTGGTTTTAGGTATAGCGATAGGTATGATAATCGCACTTTTCAATCTCTCGAATTCAAAGTTTTTAAGAGCGATAGGAAATGTCTATACCGACGTTATCCGCGGAACCCCCTCTGTAACACAGCTTATGATTATCTATTTCGTTGTATTCGCATCGCTCCATGTTGACAAATGGATAATCGCCGCTATCGCGTTTGGTATAAATTCGGGTGCGTATGTTTCTGAAATAATAAGAGCAGGTATTATGTCGATAGATAAGGGACAGACAGAAGCAGGCCGCTCTTTAGGTCTTAACGCAGCACAGACAATGAGCAGAATCGTTGTTCCTCAGGCTGTAAAGAATATCTTCCCCGCTCTTTGCAACGAATTCATCGTTCTTATAAAAGAAACAGCCATTGTCGGATATGTAGGTCTTATGGATATCCAGAAAGCAGGCGACTTTATAAAGTCTGCTACATACAAACCGATTATGCCTCTTATTGCAACAGCGATAATCTATTTTGTAATCATCAAGGTTTTAACCCTTTTACTCGGGCTTATAGAAAAACAGCTCAGAAAATCAGAAGTAAGATAACAACAGGAAGGGGGAAAATAAGTTGATTAAAGTTAAAAATCTTCATAAAACCTTCGGGGAATTAAATGTTCTCGCAGGGATAGATGAACATATAACACAGGGTGAAGTTGTCGTTGTAATCGGTCCTTCAGGTTCAGGAAAGTCAACATTCCTTCGTTGTCTTAACCTTCTTGAAACACCTACAAACGGTGAGATTTTTATAGACGACGAACAGATAAATTCAAAAAAAGCAAATGTTAATCTGATAAGACAGAAAATGGGTATGGTTTTTCAGCAGTTCAACCTTTTTCCACATCTGACAATCATCGATAACATAACTTTAGCACCCGTTCTTTTAAAGAAAATGTCTAAAGAAGACGCTGTTAAAAAAGGAATGGAACTTCTCGAAAGAGTTGGTCTTTCAGATAAGGCAGACGCTTATCCAAATCAGCTTTCAGGCGGTCAGAAACAGCGT
>CALGTU010000096.1 GCA_937901465.1 uncultured Clostridia bacterium
AAATGGTAAAAGAATAAGTAAACGAAGAGTTCAGCAGATAGTTGAAGATACATTAAAAGCATCGGGACTTGACGGACAAGGGCTTTCAACGCATAAACTTCGTCACACAGCCGCAACGCTTATGTATAGAAACGGCGTAGATACGCTGGTTTTAAAGGATTTATTAGGACATCAGAGTATCGCTACAACGGAAATTTATACTCATATTTCTGATGAAAATCTTAAACAGGCCGCTGAAAGCTCACCATTATCAAATATTATAATAAATAAAAAACCCGAAGAAGATTAAACTCTTCTCGGGTTTTATTTATTTTTTCATTCTTATAATAGAATTATTTGTGAAAATTTTATCACAAGGGATCTTAAATTTCATTTCAGCGTGGCAGGCGTTTTCTAATTTTTCGCCTTTTTCATCAAGTATTTCAGTAATCTTCATTTCATAAGGTTTCTGTGATGGTGAAAGTATTTCAATTGTATCTCCTACCGAAAATTTATTTCTCTGAGAGCAGTAAAGTAATCCATCTTTACACTCGTCAATCACCGCAACTACGTCATATTCACGAATATATCCGCTGTTTTCATAATACTGACAATCCTTTGGGTGACCAAAGAAAAATCCTGTACAATAGCTTCTGTGACTAACTTTGAAAACTTCATCTCTGATATAATCAGGTAAAACAAAGTTATCTTTGTGGTCTTTAAGATAATCAAGTGCCATTCTATAAGCATTTGTTACAACAGAAACATAATAAGCAGATTTTGCTCTCCCCTCTATCTTGAAACTTGTAATTCCCGCTTCGGCAAGTTTATCTAAATGTTCTATCATACAAAGATCTTTTGCATTAAGAATATATGTTCCCTTTTCATCTTCATAAACCGGAAAAAACTCATTCGGACGCTTTTCTTCCATAAGATGATATCCCCATCTGCAAGGCTGTGCGCAAGCACCGCGATTAGCGTCTCTATCGACCATATAAGCAGAAAGAAGGCATCTTCCTGAGAATGAAACACACATAGCTCCATGAACAAAAGCCTCAATATCAAGCTCTTTCGGCGTTTTTGCTCTTATTTCGGCTATTTCATCCAAAGAAAGCTCACGGGCAAGAACTACTCTTTTAGCACCCATATTATAGAACTCATTTGCTGTAACAAAATTTACAATTCCTGCCTGCGTGGAAATATGTATTTCCATATCAGGAGTATATTTCTTTATAAGAGAAAGCAAGCCTATATCCGTTGCAATAACAGCGTCAACACCAGCGTCTGATGCGTTTTTTATAAATTCTTCAAAATGGACTATTTCGTTGTTTCGGGGCAATGTATTGCAGGTAAGATAAACCTTTACCCCGTTTTTATGAGCAAACTCTACCCCACTTTTAAGCTGTTCAAATGTAAAATTCTGAGGAGCAGCTCGCATTCCGAACAGAAGACCTCCGAGGTATACAGCATCAGCCCCGTAATTAACAGCTGCTATAAGTCTTTCATAGTCTCCAACGGGAGAAAGAAGTTCTAAACGATTAAATTCAAACAAAAATTATCCCTCGCTTAAATAAGTCCTGCTTCGGCAAGATTTTTTTCGTGTTGTTTAAGTGTTTTTGCATAATAAAATTCCTGTGTTGTAAGGTTTGAACAGAAGAAATAATATTCTGTTTCTTCAGGATAAAGAACAGCATTTATAGCATCAGCACCCGGATTACATATAGCCCCAGGCGGCACACCTTCACTCTTATAAGTATCGTAAAGTTCAATTCCTGAAAGTGCCGCGTATTTCTTTGTAGGGTCAGATTCAAGTTTCGGAAATGTTTCTTTATCATTAAGTCTGTTCCAGAAAACAGATGATACAAGCTTCATCTGATTTGAAGTAGGCGCTTCAGACTGAACTATCGAAGCGAGAGCAAGAGTTTCATCAAGAGTAAGGCCTAAATCCTCCATTCTTCCAAGCATATTTGCATTTACTTTTTCAGCAAAGTTTGCATAAATCTTCTTACAAACAACTTCGGGTTCAGAATCTTTGAAGAATGTATAAGTATCAGGGAAACAATAACCTTCCATTTTATAGTATTTTGTTGCTTTATCTTCTACTTTCTTTTCGAAATTATATCCGAATTCAGCATTATTAAACGCTTCTATAAACTCATCAGCACGGCATACGCCAGCCTTTTCAAGTTCTGCAGCACATTGATCAAGTGTATATCCTTCTGGGAAAGTAACATCAACTGATATTTTTTCCTGAATAGGATCCTGCTGTAAAACATCAATAAGATCAGAATATGACATATTCGCAGTAACCTTATGTTTTCCAGCTTTATAAGAGTTTGCATTCTGCTTGTTTGATAAAACTCTGAAAACTATAGGATTATTGATTATTTCGTTGTCTACGAGAATATTGGCAATATCTTCTGATGTTGCGCCTTTAGGAATTTCGATTATAAGCTCGGTATCATCATGTCTTCCAAGGCCTGTAACTTCCATACCAATATTTATAAGGAAGAAAGCACATATACAAGCAATAATTATGATAACGCAGAAAATAATGAGCCTGAAAGCGATTTTTCCTGTATTTCTTTTCTTTTTTCTTTTACGTTTCTTCTTTGAACCTGAAGAACCACTTTTCTTCTGCTGATTTTCAACAATATTAGCTTTTTTCTGATTATCAACCTTATCCTTTGCATTTTTTATGATTTCAAAAAGTTCTTCATTTGAAGTGTCTTTTTCATTATCATCAGGATTAAGTATCTTGTTGAGTTCGTTTTCGTTCATTTTTGTCCTCCAAAGAAATTATTTGTTTCTCGGTAATAACTATGTCAACGTTTATATCAAATTCATCGTGAAGATGATTTTGTTCGATACAGTCATCATAACAAATTCCTATTTTAAATATATTGTTATGTTTCGAAAGAAATCTGTCATAAAACCCGCCTCCGTATCCTAATCTGTAACCATTTTTATCATAAGAAAAAGCAGGAACAATACACAAACAGTTGCAGAATTCACTTATTACGGGACAATTTTCAGAAGGTTCCAATAATCCAAAATATGAAGGCTTTACATCATCGAATGATTTTATTTCAAAAAACTTCATATTCCCGTTTTTATCAAGACATTTAGGAACGGCTACCATTTTATCATTTTCAAAACAATATTTTATAAGAGAAATTGTATCTGTTTCATCGTTTACAGAAATATATGTAAGTATCAGTTCTGAATTTTTGAATTTAGGAAAACTTATAAGTTTTTCAAAAATCTGTCTGTCAGCCGATTTTTTTATTTCAGGATCCATAGACTTTCTCAAGCCTTTGTAAAATGCTCTTTTTTCGGCTTTATATTCTTTTATACTCAACATAATAATGATGCTTTAAGTCAAAATTCTTTTGTTAATAGTGAAGAATTAGAATTTAAAGATAGAAAACAAGAAGAACAAATATCTATATTAATTAATGAAAAAGATTTTTATTATTTAACAAATTCTGGTAGAACTTATTCAGAAGCAGAGAGAAAAGAAATTAATTTATGGTATGCTTATTTAGGAGATATGATTATCTATGAAGATTTTTTATCTGTTGAATTAAAAGATATTTTGGCAAGATTCAGAAACTATATCACACAGTTACAGATAAATGATAGCGAACTTAATCAAAATCA
>CALGTU010000097.1 GCA_937901465.1 uncultured Clostridia bacterium
GGGACAACGAAAAATTCAAGAAACTTTTAACAAGATTTGCTTTACCCGAAAAGAAGAAAATCAAGCAGTTTTCAAAGGGTATGAAGATGAAGCTTCAGATTGCTACTGCCCTTTCACACGATGCAAAGATTCTTATCATGGACGAAGCAACAACAGGTCTTGACCCTGTTGTAAGAAACGAAATTCTCGATATTTTCAGAGAATATTTACAGGACGGCGAAAGAAGCATCCTTATGTCATCACACATAACATCTGACCTTGAAAAAATTGCGGACTGTGTTACTTTCATTGACAAAGGAAAAATTCTTTTAAGCGGATACAAGGATGATATTCTCGATACTCACGGGCTTTTAAAATGCTCGAAGGCAGATTATGAAAATATAGATAAAGAAGATATTATCAGTGCAAGAATAACAGATTTCGGCGTTGACGCTATGGTATCGGACAGAGAAATGTGTAACAAGAAATATTCAGGCGCTATTATAGATAAAACTACTCTTGAAGAAATTATGCTGTTTTATGTAAACAGAGATAAGAAGGAGTGGAACTGATGAACGAAAAGAAATCCGTATCGATAAAAGGGCTTGTTTTCAGAGAATTTTTTCTCGGAAGAAAATCATATGCTTCGCTTCTGATTATGGCTGTTGTAGTTCCTTTTATGTTTATGCTCTTTATGCTCAGCGCAAAATTCGGAAATTTAAGGCTTATGGAAGAAATTGACGAGATAATTGAAACAATTTATATTATGTCGCTTTATATGCCTGCAGTTATTTTCTCTTCTGCTATTTATGGTATTCTCGACGCTGTTTCAGCTGATTTCAATACAAAATGGAACGGATATATGTTTTCAACTCCTGTTAAAACAAAAAAATTCATCGGAATAAAATTCGGAATAATCACTTGTTTTACAATATTTTCTGTTATTATGTCAATTCTTTCGGCATTTATTTTTGCGACTGTTGCAGGAAAATCCATCACTTCTGATGATATTTCGATAATAATGTGTATTGTTGCTTTATGTGATTTCGCTTTCGTATTCTACATAGTTTTGGCATATGCGCTCGGAATGAACAAAGCGACATCTATTTTTTCATTTGCGGTAGTGGCGTGTATTTTAGGCGCTCTTTTCTCATTCATAAAATTTGCTGATGAACACATGGTTGTCGATAATCCGTTTGAACTTCTTATTTTAGAAAACGCAAGAATGATTGCTCCTTTTACACCCGTTATAATAATTGCAACAATTATCATCGGATATATCCTCTGTGTTAAATTCTCGAAAAGGAGGGAAAGATAGATGCTTGGTCTTTTATATAAGGAATTTATAATTTCAAAAAGAAGTCTGATAATGTCCTTGATTATATATCTCTTTTCAATCGCTGTTGTCTGCCTCACTCTTTGCATCTCTCTTTTTGCGGCTAACGGAGAAACGCCTGAAGACTGGTCGGTTTCTGTTACTATGATGAGCGGTATACTTACCCTCATACTTTTCGGTGCAATAAATTCTTATTACAATAATCTTTTTATATCAGACGAAAAAAGAGTATGGGCGAACTTTTCGATATCCCTCCCTACATCTGTAAAAGGACAGGTTAAGGCAAAGTATATCTATTTATTCTTGATAAATTCTATCGCTCTTTTTATCACAAGTATCCCCGATGCTGTTATAGGTTATATAAGCGGTGAATTTTCAGGAGTAGGCTCACTTATCGGTCAGATGATTTTTATGTTTCTTATCTTCAAATACTCGATAGAAATTCCGTTTACGCTCCGTTTCGGAACAAAGGCGGGAAGTTATATAATGACAGCAGGATATATAGTTTTATCGTTTGGTTTGATTATATATGGCCTTTTCGGAGATATATCATTTTTTATGGAAAATGAATTTATGGATGTGTTTGTAAAAACTATCGAATTCCTCACATCAGATACTGCATCCATAATAGGCTTAGGTATTTTTTCGTGGGTTGTTCTTATACTTTACATAGTATCCTATAAAATTTCCTGCAAGGTCTATAAGAAGGGAGTTGAAACTTATGAGCAGTGATAAAAAACTCACCTTAAAAAGAATAATCATATTCATTCTGATTGCTTTTGTTCCGCTTATAATTATCGTTGCGGTAGTAAATGCTTTTTTCGATGAGCCTATGTATGTAAGCGAAACACCGGAGGCCCTTGCTGCTTCACAGCTTTTAGGCTTTATCGGTATGATGACTCCCACTATTGCAAATATCATAACAAGAATAATAACAAAAGAAGGATTTAAAAATTCATATCTTAAAATAAACCTTAAGGGTAATATAAAATACTATGTCTTGTCTGTTGTTGTTCCTTTAATATATGTTATAGCAACCATGTGCATTTCTTTTATGACATACAGCAAGGAATTTACCCTTTCTGAAATGGTGGATTTCAGCAATATCCCTATTACAATAGGCGGAACATTGCTTTCGTTATCTGCGATATTCTATTTTTTCATTCCGTTTTTCGGCGAAGAATTCGGATGGCGTGCATATCTTACTCCGAAACTAACAGAACTTATGCCCGAGCCCGTTGCTGTTTTTGTGAGCGGAATTATATGGGGATTATGGCACGCTCCCCTTACCTGCGTAGGACATAATTTCGGCGTTGATTATCCTTTCTTCCCCTTCCTCGGAATTCTTATGATGTGTATTATGTGTGTTTGTATGAGTTCTTTCCTTACTCTTCTTACAAAGAGAACAGGCTCTGTTTTCCCTGCTGCACTCGCACACGGTGCTAATAATCAGCTTACGGGAGTTATAATCTCTTTTCTGGCGACAGAAAAATTCTTAGAAAGATTTTCATCAGAAAACAACATAATCGTTATTGAAATTCTTCCGATAGCGATAGTTGGTATAATCTCTTACATAATACTGATAATAGACTATATGAAAAAGAAAAAAGAAGCATAAGATAAAAACCTTCCGTAAAATTTGCGGAAGGTTTGTTTTTTCTATTGAAATGAATTAAAAAATATGGTAGAATTTTCTAAACAATATTTATGAAAGGGGCAAAACTAATGAAGGCATTATTCATAGGCGGAACAGGCACTATAAGCATGGCGATAACAAGAAAACTCGCAGAACAAGGTCACGAACTCTATTTAATCAACAGAGGAAACAGAAACGAAGACCTCCCCGAAGGAGTAAAAGTTATTACTGCAGACATCAACAACGAAACAGATGTTGCAGAAAAAATAAAGGATTTATCCTTTGATGTTGTATGCGATTTTATCGGATTTGTAAAATCTCAGCTTGAAAGAGATTATCGTCTTTTCAACGGAAAGACAAGACAGTTTATGTATATCAGTTCGGCATCGGCATATCAGAAGCCTCTTTCGGATTACAGAATAAACGAGGGCACTCCCCTTTCTAATCCTTATTGGGAATATTCGAGAAACAAGATTGAATGTGAAGAATATCTTATGAAGATGTATCGTGAAAACGGATTTCCGATAACTATTATAAGACCCAGTCACACTTATGATGAGCGTTCTGTTCCTTTGGGAGTTCACGGAAACAAGGGCAGTTGGCAGGTTGTAAAAAGAATCATGGAAGGAAAGCCCGTTATCATTCACGGAGACGGAACTTCTTTATGGACAATGACTCACAACTCTGACTTCGCAAAGGCTTTCATAGGTCTTATGGGAAATATCCACGCTATCGGAGAGTCTTTCCAGATTACAACAGACGAAACTTTAACCTGGAATCAGATATACACCGCTATTGCCGATTCTTTAGGCGTTAAACTTAATGCATATTATGTTCCGTCATCATTCCTTGCTGATGTAAGCGATTATGACTTTACAGGTTCTCTTATCGGGGACAAGGCGAATTCTGTTGTATTTGATAACAGCAAACTTAAAAAAGCCGTTCCTGATTTTTGCCCTGAAATGAGATTTGATATAGGAATAAAGAAAACAATAGATTATATTCTTTCACACAAGGAACTTCAGATTGAAGATGAAGAATTTGATGCTTGGTGTGATAAGGTAATAAATGCTCTCGAAAACGCAAAGAAAGAAATAAGAGGATAAAATAAACAGTCGGATTTTTAAAATAATCCGACTGTTATTTTTTACATTCAAGTCTTCGAAGGCGTGGTGTTATTATCTGATTTTCAGGGATAAGAGAATGGTCATATAAAACCTTAGAATGATTTTTAAGGACAGTTTCTTTTCTTACAATCTGTTTATTCTTATCAAGAGTAAGTCTGTAAACTTCGCTTACGCGGTAAAAATCATCGTCTTCTTGGATAAAACCGTAATTTTCTTCGATAATACGATAAATATAAGGGAAACGCTTTGTTGAACGAAGTTCTCCGAAAAGTTCATCTTCGTTCTGCCATATTATAATCTGAACGGGACTGTCTGTTGTATTTTTAAATCTGTAATCGAGGTTTTTATAGGAAACACTTGTTCCTGTTCCGAATGGAACACGGCGCTTTGTATCGGGAAAAAGTGCGTCGCTGTGGTGATGCATTTCTGTCACTTCAAGAGGACTGTTGAGAATAAGCCAGTGAATAAGATTTGCCAACTGACAAAGACCACCCGCTGTTCCTTTTCCTATCTTCCCTTTTTTAATGACAAGTCCGTCGAGATAACCTTTCTTTTCGGTAGGTTCGCCGACAAGTTTCCAGAAAGAAAATGTTTCGCCGGGGTTGATTACTATTCCGTCAAAATTGCCGAGTGCCGCCTGAATTTCATCAACAAGCGCTCCCTCATGGTTTGACTGATACTGTCTTGCTATTGCAAGAGCGCCAGAGTTTACATCATCTGTTATTGTCGAGCCTGCTGCGATATATGAGCCTGCACCGATTGTCAATGGAGCAATTAGGTTGACACCTGTGCCGATAAATGCATCATCTGCTATCTTACACTCGGTTACCTTTTTACCATCATAATTTACTGTACGAACGCCTGTGCCGATTGTTACTCTTTGTCCGATTTCGGTATCAATTATTGTCGAATGCTCGTGAACGGTAGAGCCAACTCCGAGAGTCGTTGAGCGAAGCTTAGAATAAGAGAGCACTCTTGAGCGCATAAGAAGGTGGCACGAGCTGTCGATGTGACAATATGGCCCAACCTCTACCTCTTTTTCGATTGTTGATGCATATACATAGCTACTGTCGATTACACAGCCCTCACAAACGATAGAGCCAGAAATTACAGTATTAGGACCGATAAGACAGCCCTTTCCTATGGTGGTGTGTCCACAAATTT
>CALGTU010000098.1 GCA_937901465.1 uncultured Clostridia bacterium
AGAAATATATGTAATCAAAAGTTCTGAATTTTTAAAAACATCAGTTTCTATAAGCTTTTCAAAAATCTGCTTGTCAGCCGATTTTTTCATTTCTGAATCCATAGACTTTCGTAGTGTCTTATAAAAATTTCTCTTTTTTGCTTTATATTCTTTTATATCTAACATAATAATGATGCTTTCAGAATTTCACAACGTTCTTTTGAAATAAGTTTTTCTACAAGAGTAAGTCCGAATTCAAGAGCAACCCCCGCTCCTCTTGCAGTAATAAAATTACCATCAACACAAACTTTCGCATCAGCATCATAGATTGCATCGCCAAGTTGTGTATCATATCCTATATAGCAACAAGCTTTTTTTCCATCAAGAAGACCTTTGTGTCCTAAAATAGAAGGTGCTGCGCAGATTGATGCTATAGGAATATTATTTTCAACGCAGAAATCAACTGCTTTCTGAACATACTCAGATTTTTCAAGATTTATAGTTCCTGGCATACCGCCCGGAAGAATAATCATTTCAAGATTTTCATCAAGAACAATTTCTCTTTCTTCGATATCAGCAAAAACAGGTATACCATGAGAACCTTTTATAATCTGACCCCCTACGCCGACTGTAACAAGATCTTTTTCGCATCTTCTGATTAAATCTATAGGGACTATAGCCTCTGTTTCTTCAAAACCATTTGAAAGAAAAGCATAAATCATAATCTTGCCTCCTTATTAAAAGTAATTTTATGTTTTTCCAGAAGAAAACAAGGATGATATGACTTTTTAGCCTTTCTGAGTCCTTCTATTCCTAGATCTTCTTCCCTGTTTATATATCTGCAATCAATTGCTTCGCGTTTAGCAAATTCATTGTTTATCGCTGTATATGCGCCCTGAACATCCGGTAAAGCCTTTTCTATATGGATACACATAGTATCAGAATTTATTTTTTCTCCGATACAGAACGCAATAACTTTATTATCAATTCTTATAACTCCGCCTTTTAAACCAAGATAATCAAAATTATCAAAAAAGGTGTGAATAGCAAGTTGTTCTAAAACACTTGAACGATTTGTATATCCCATTTTATCGTTATAAAGATTTACACTAAGCTCTATACATTCATCCATATTTTTATCGGAAATTTTCTCATAACTCCAATTATTTTCATTGAATCTAGCAAGATGATTTCTTTTAGAATGGTATTTTTTACCGCTTAAATTTATAAGATCGTCAGCGTTATAAATATAATCATAACCGCTTTCATCGCTCTCAACTGTAAAACAATCGCCATACATTTCTTTTAACATCAAAAGATTTTCATTGTTTACCGATTGTATCACAAGAGGTTTGTCCATTGATTTAGAAAATTCATAAAACTCATAAAAAAGTTTTTTATAATCTCCTTTCCCGGCCGGAAAAAAGAAAGCAGGAGTTTCTTCAATAAAAGAAGCACAGATATAAAAATCTTCGAATCTGCTTATTTTTGCATTTCCTAGTCTTCTCCATGCGATATTATTGGCAAAACTATACTCGCATCCCCTGAAATCAGACATTTTCAGTGATTTATCTATCCATTCCTTATCAGAAAGCTGAATGTTTCTGAATTCAAGCATCTAAATTACCTCATCTATAATCTTCATTATTTTCTTTGAAATTTCATCTGTAGGTAGAGCGTTTTCTCCATTACTGCAAGTTACAACAGCCCAACCTAATTTCTCTGCTGCAAATAATGCAGATTTTCTGCATCTATGAAGATATTCTATGTTTGATTCGTGAATATCTTTTTTATTTTCGTCACCATTGTATCTCTGAGATAAGAGTTTTTGCGAAATTTCAATTGGCATATCAAGAAAAATAACCTTGTCCGCCTTTGGAATATCCATTTTTACATGTTCATAATCAATAAGCCATTCTAAATATTTTTCCCATTCTTCTTCAGGGAGCTTAACCATCTGATGAATAGCATTCGAACTTACATATCTACTCGCAAGAATAAGTTTATCATCGAGATAATCTTTTTCCCAATAAAGTTTATAACTTGCATATCTGTCAACAGCATAGAAACTTGATGCTGCATAAGCATTTACATCTTCGGCGTTTTTTGAAAATTCTCCGCCAAGATACATTTTCACAAGAGTCGACGATGGTTTATCATATTCAGGAAAACTTATCGCTTTAACAGATATTCCTCTGTCTGAAAGGATTTTCTGTATCAATTCAAACTGGGTTGTCTTTCCACTTCCGTCAAGACCGTCAATTACTATCAGTTTTCCCATTTTTAAGCTCCTTATAGAATTCTTTCATTTCTTTCATTTTCATGCAGGACATTTTTCCTTCAGAACATGTTCCTGAAGCACACGCAGGTCCCGCATTCTTGAATAATGTAGGTGCAACTTCACAACAAAGTCTTAACATTTCATCAGCAACAGCCTTTATTTCCCATTGTGCTCTGTTGCAACAACGAAGACGGAAGAAATTGTGTAATGATCTTGCGTTCATAGTTACAACCATTTTGGTTTCAGCAGCGTTAGGAAGAACAAATCTTGCGTCTTCAATAGCCTTTTTTTCAGCTTTTGTCTTAGCAGATTTCTCATCCATACCTTCGTTTATATATTCAGCAAAATACTTTTTTTCAAGAATATCTGCTATGTTATTATACGCAGTAATAGAATCATTCATTGATTTCAAAAATAATTCTTTTGCTTCTGGATTATTCTCTATCTCAGGAGGAGTTACAAAAGTAAAATTCTTATTCTTGACATATCGCTGACTCTGAACAGAGAAAGATGCAAGACGATGTCTTGTTATCTGAGCAAGTAAAGCTCTTGAAACACCTTCGATGCCGAAAGTAAAACTTGCATGTTCAATAGGACTTTCATGGCCGATATTAGAAAGCATCTCAACAAAAGATGTTGTTTTTTCAGGAGTGAGATTATCAAGTAGATTATCTATATCACTCGAAGAATAGCATAATTTTGCCGCAGCAGCAATAACCTTTTCGGGTTCAGGTGAATGTGCTATAAGAGTTACTTTCATTATTATCCGCCTACCTTATAAAAATATATTTATACACTTTAAAATTATATCATTTATAAGGCAATAAGTCAATAAATATCAGTATAAAATTCAGGAACTTCCCCTATTATCATAGTGTCATAAATAATATAAGTTTCGCTTACATCGACCTTTACCGATTCAAATGGAAGTAAAACAGTCACTTCTGCATTTATTGTTATCTTTATTTCGTGTAGTGTCTGATTTATACCTGCAGAAACAAAATCGCTCTTTACATCTGCTATTGCATTACCACTGTATTTAAGGTCAAAATCAATTTCTTTTCCTTTGCCTGAAAGAAAAATGAGTCCACTGAAATTTCCAATAGGTATTTTAATTTTGGCATTTTCAAGATTTTTTCCGAGATTTTCGTTAAGATTTCTGCTTATTTCAGATTGAATATCATTGAGGATATATGTGTTTTCACCTATTGATGTTATTTCTCCCGAATCGGAATATTTTACAACAGTTGCGGATGAAACAGGATATTGTGAGTTTTCCATAGAATATTCAATTGCCTCTGAAATAGCGACAGCAGCAGTCTTTTTCGCTTCTGATGTCGCTATTTCCCTGACCATATTATTTGCGGCAGAATTAAGTGATAGTATAACAGAAATAAAAACTATTCCAAGATATACGCAGTATGTAATTACACTTCCTTTTTTCGAAAAATTATTTTTCATAATATCACCTTTTAAATTATATGATACTTTGTCTTTAAAAGTGATATAAAAAAGACCTGAAATAACTTTCAGGTCTTTTTAGGGTAAATTTATATCTAATTATTCTCTATAACAAGACTAAAAACAGAGGATTTTTTAAGTACCAAGCGTCTTTTGTCTTCTATTTCTATAAATAAAACATCTTCGCTTTTTCTGATTCCTGCTACATTGTCAAATTCTCCCGAAAAAATTATATTATCGCTATAATTTATAGAAATATCCACTTTTCGTGCGTAAGTGTCTATTGTTAATATTACAGAAAAGAGATTTTCTCCCTTTGTGGAATACATAAATACAGCTTCATTTTTTTCGCTGATAAAAATCGGTTCATTTTCAAAAAATTCCAACATATCCAAATCATCAAATTTGATAAACATTTAATTATCTATCCTTTCGATTATTTCTTATATCGAACCAAATCATAGGGATAATACGACACATCTTTCAAATTGGCATCGTCAATCTTTATTATTTTTGCAATAGCCCCTGCCTCAAAACTCCAATATCCGCAATATGTATTTTGTTTTGATTTATGAGTGTTATACCACGCACATTGTTTGTGAAGACCATACCATTTTTCTTCCAGATACTCTTTCAACAAACTAAAATCAGATGATTCCTTATTTTCCAGAATATCTTTTAAACAATCATATATTCCCGGAAATTCAAATTCTGTTCCGTTTTTTGTCCAGGAAGAATCTATTTCCTTAACCAATATATTCACAAGATAATCATCAAAGTTTTCATTCATAAGTCTTTCTTCCAATTCAATCAGTTTACATTTGTCAATACCGAATAAAACTGCTAATGAAAGTATTTTTATCAATTCAATATACCCATACTCTCTATCCCACATTTTACTGTAATAATACAGTAATTTTTCATACCATTCTTTTATGATTTCCGGATCCTCGCCATAAGAATATAAAAGATTCATCATCTTTTGATATGAACAAATCAGAATATTATATCCATTGCGAACGCCTCTGTCTGACTCTCCTTTTTCAATCATCACCTTTTTTACAGTACCTTCAAACATTATAATATCGTTCTTTTCTCTTTCGATTAACACCTTGAAATAATCAGCATTCTTCAATTTATCTCTCATATTATCCTCCTATTACAAAACTATATCAACAATTTCTGAAGGCTTTTCTATAATATAATCCGCGCCGGCTTCTTTCAGTTCTTCAAAAGTTCTGTATCCCCATAAACAGCCTATCGTTTCTATTCCTGCTGCCTTTCCTGTATTTATGTCAACATTCGTATCCCCTATAAAAACAGCGTCATCAGCCGAAACACCGAATTTTTCGAGAATCATAAAAGCAATATCAGGCGACGGTTTTGTAGGAATTTCAGGAAGACTGCCCTGTGCATAATCAAATAAGCCACCAAAAAGCCTTGAAACAAGAACTTTTGTGAATTCATCGGGTTTATTTGATGCAACAGCAAGTAAAACTCCCATCTCGTGAAGTTTATTTACAGTTTCTTCAATTCCGTCATAAAGTTTCGATTTATCTTCGCTGTGTTCACCATAATAAGTTCTGAAATCCGAAAGAACAGCATTGAAAACAGTTTCATTCTTTTTGAATTCTTCCGGTAATGCTCTTTCTATGAGCTTAAAAACACCATTTCCTACAAAATATTTGTATTTATCAAGTTCCTGAATTGGTAAACCATTCTTCTGAAGCGCATAATTTGTAGCATCTGCAAGATCTTCAAGAGAATACAAAATAGTTCCGTCCAGATCAAAAATTGCAAGTTTTTTCATAATATAAAAATCCTTTATCCCTGATATTTAGTAACAAGAAGTTCAGAATATTTTGCTCTGAATTCAGCAAATGTTCCGTTATCAAGAGCATCTCTTATCTTTTCCATAAGAGTATTATAGAAATAAAGATTATGCATAACAGCAAGTCTTCCGCCGAGTTGTTCATTTGCTTTGAAAAGATGTCTTATATATGCTCTTGAGAAGTTTCTGCAAGCGGGACAATCGCAGTCGACATCAAGCGGTCTTTCATCATAGGCAAATTTATTGTTTGTTATGTGCATAACACCGCTCCATGTAAAAATGGTTCCGTGTCTTGCATCACGACTTGGCATTACACAGTCAAACATATCAACGCCTCTTGCAACAGCCTCGATTATGTTTGAAGGAGTACCAACGCCCATAAGATAACGATGTTTATTTTTAGGCATAATCGGCTCAACAGCGTCAATTATACGATACATATCTTCTGTAGCTTCACCTACAGCAAGTCCACCGATAGCATATCCATCAAGATCGAGCTTTATAATTTCTTCCATATGCTTTATTCTGAGATCTTCAAAAGTGCAACCCTGATTTATTCCGAAAAGCATCTGTTTTTTGTTGATTGTATCGTGTAAAGCGTTAAGCCTTTCCATTTCATCTTTGCATCTGTAAAGCCATCTTGTTGTTCTTTCACAAGATTTCTGACTATACTGATGAGTAGCAGGATTTTCAACACATTCGTCAAAAGCCATAGCAATGGTAGAACCTAAATTAGATTGAATCTGCATACTCTCTTCAGGTCCCATAAATATCTTTTTACCATCAACATGAGAATTGAAATAAACGCCTTCTTCTTTTATGCGACGAAGTTTCGAAAGTGAAAACACCTGAAATCCACCACTGTCTGTAAGAATAGGTCTGTCCCAATGCATAAATTTATGAAGCCCACCCATTTCTCTTATAAGCTTATCAGATGGTCTCACATGAAGATGATAGGTATTACAAAGTTCTACCTGACATTTAAGATCAACGAGATCTAGTGAAGAAATTCCCCCTTTTATCGCCGCTGATGTACCTACGTTCATAAAACAAGGGGTCTGGAATGTTCCATGAACAGTTTCCACAGTTCCTCGCCTTGCTCTGTTTTCCTGTTTGAGTAATGTAAACATAATTTCTCCTTAATTTATATCATAAAGTTTTCCTATTTCATTATTTCTGAATTCGTGTTTTTCGTAATAGCCGATAAGTTCGTTATTTTCGTTACGCAAAGCAATCATATAAACGTCTTTACTTTGTTCATCGTTATGATATGTAAACACTTTATTGTTGATTTCCGATACTTTAAACCATTCAACAACTCTTTTTATCTTTTCTACAGATTTATCGTTGTGACAATCGAAAATCGATTTTCCTGTAATATCTTTTCCGCCATATTTTTTTATTGACGACGGATTCATATAAACGATATTGTGATTTATATCGCAAATCACAACAGGAGCCTCATCGCTGTCGATCACACTCTTAAAAAATTCCGAAATTCCCATATTTCCTCCTAAAGTATAGCCATGCTATCACCAAAGCTGAAAAATCTGTATTTTTCTTCAACAGCAGTCTTATAGACATTCATAGTATTTTCGTATCCTAAAAACGCTGAAACAAGCATAATAAGTGTACTTTCAGGAAGATGAAAATTGGTAATAAGCCCATCTATAACTTTGAATTCGTGTGGTGGATATATAAATATATCAGTATATCCGTCATATTCTTTTCCTTCTTCTATATTCCCGAAAAATTCAGCAACGCTTTCAAGTGTTCTGCAAGATGTTGTTCCGACGGAAATAACTCTATTGCCGTTTTTCTTTGCATTTGCAATCATTGTAGATGTTTCAGCAGGCATATAGTAATGTTCCGAATGCATATGATGTTCTGTAATGCTATCAACCTTTACAGGTCTGAAGGTTCCTAAACCGACATGCAAAGTAACATAAGCTATATCAACACCCATTGATTTTATCTGTTCAAGTTGTTCGGGCTTTACCTTGTCGCCTGCCTGCTCTTGTATGCGTTGCATCGCTTCGGGATTGTCGAGCCCTTGCTGAATGACTACCAGATTGTTGAGGTCGGCAAGGCGCTCGTAGACGCGTCCGACGGGAGCATATATCTTTTTTACTT
>CALGTU010000099.1 GCA_937901465.1 uncultured Clostridia bacterium
ATATAAACACAAGAAGACCTATTCTCAAAAATAACGTTGGCGGACTTTCGGGTCCATGCGTTTTCCCTGTTGCTGTAAGAATGGTATGGCAGGTTGCAAATGCTGTCGGAATTGATGTTGTAGGAATGGGCGGTATTGCTACTTATGAAGACGCTATCGAAATGATGATGGCGGGTGCTAAGGCTATTCAGATAGGAACTGTTCTTTTCAACAATCCTTATGCTGCGGTTGATATTGTTAATGGTATGAATGAGTGGTGCGATAAAAACGGCGTAAGAAATATCAGTGAGATTTCGGGAACGGTAAAGAGATGGTAACTAAGATTATTTTTATAAGACACGCTGAGGCTATGGGCAATGTTACAGGAAGATATCAGGGCAGAAGCGATGCAGATGTTACTGAAAACGGAAGAAAACAACTTGACGCTTTAGCGGAAAGATTTAAAAATATTCCTTTTGATGTAATCTATACAAGCCCTCTTTCAAGAACAAGAGCTACTGCTGAAGCGGTAAACAGATACAACGGAAAAGAAGTCATCATAGAAGATGGACTTTTAGAATTCGACGGCGGAAAATGGGAAGGCAAGAAATGGGACGATATTGCAGCAGAGTTCCCCGATGAACTTTACGACTGGAATAATCATCTTGAAAAACTTACTGCTCCTGACGGAGAAAGCATAGCAGGACTTCGTGTCCGCATGGCTGAAACTGTTGAAAAAATTCTTAAAGAAAACAAGGGCAAAACTATTGTTGCTGTTTCACACGGGTGTGCTTTAAGAACATATTTCAACTATGCTTTAAACCTTCCGTTTGAAGAAATAAACAACGACCATTGGGTTATGAATACATCACTCACTTTGTTTGAATATGATGATGATTTAAAGGCTACAATGATTTACAAGGAAGATGCAACACATCTTGAAAATGCGGGTGTTCCCGTTAAAAAACACTGACGAAGGAGCTTTTTATGAGAATACTTGCAGTTGATTACGGCGAGGTAAGAACAGGTCTTGCTGTATGTGACAGAACGGAATTTTTAGCCTCACCCGTAGGCGTTATCGAAGAAAGAAAATTCGAGGAACTTTTAATGAAGGTTATGTTCATTGCAAAGGACCACGGGGTAGGCGAGATAATTGTCGGACACCCTAAGAATATGGACGGCAGTGAGGGTGAAAAGGCAAATAAATGCAGGAAGTTTGCTGAAGATTTAGAGGAACTTTCGGGGATCCCCGTTAAGTTATGGGACGAAAGAAGAACAACGATAACAGCACACAATATCCTTAACGAAACAGACACAAGAGGAAAGAAACGCAAGGAAGTTGTGGACGCTGTTGCGGCGACTGTTCTTTTGGAAAGCTATTTAAGATACAGGGAGCTTCACAGAGAAGGATAAATCAAAAAGCTTGTATGTTTGAAACATACAAGCTTTTTTAATTACATAAAACAAAAACGCTCTGCTTTAAAGCAGAGCGTCTGGTGAGACATTGGGGATTCGAACCCCAGACCCCTTGATTAAAAGTCAAGTGCTCTACCGACTGAGCTAATGTCTCATTTTGCTGACCAGTATTTCAAGTCAGCATATAGATTATATCAAAAATTAAGGCTTGTGTCAACAGAAATATTTTGGTTTTGTAGTTATGATAACTTTTTAGCAAAAGATTAACTGGATAATATGCAATTTGCCTAAAACATAAGGCTTATGACGATAACACTTACTATTATGCCCGTTAAATCTCCGATTAAAGCAGAAGGAAGGGCGTGTCTTGTGTTTTTTATTTTTGTTGCACCGAAATAAACTGATAAGACATAGAATGTTGTTTCTGAAGAACCCATCATAACAGACGCTACTCTGCCTGTAAAACTATCGGCGCCGTATTCTGAAAGTATTGATTCAAGAATGGCAAGAGAAGCACTTCCTGATATCGATTTTGTTATCGCAAGAGGGAAACAACCCGCAGGGAAACCGATAAGATTAGTCACGGGCGAAATGAGATTTGTCAAAAAATCAGCAGCGCCCGATGCCCTGAACATTCCGACGGCGGTTATTATTGCGACAAGGGTTGGAATTATCGAAATTCCTGTTTTGAAATTTTCTTTAGCGCCGCTTACAAACTCAGAAAAAATATCTACTTTTTTGAAAAGCCCTGTCAGAATTATTGATGTTATTATGAAAGGAATTATTATATCTGAAAATTTCAATGTTTCTTCCTCCTTTTAATATCAAAAATTCTTGCGGCGGTTACAGAAACTACAAGTGTTATCGCAGATGTTATTATTACGGCAGGAAGAATTTCAAGAGGATTTTCACTTCCGTTTTTTAACCGGAGCGCCGCGACAGTTGTCGGTATTATTGTAAATGAAGCTGTGTTTATTACCGCAAAAATAATCATATTGATACTTGCATCTTCTTTGCAGTTATCCTCTTTTTCAAGCTCTTTCATAGCTTCGATTCCGAACGGGGTTGCGGCGTTTCCAAGTCCTAAAAGATTTGCGGTTATATTCATACAGATTGCGGAAAATGCTTTTCCTTTTGTGTTTATTCCTTTGAAGACAAATTTGAGTAAAGGGGAGAAGAAATTACAGAGAATATCTGTTATTCCTGATTTTTCGGCGACACGCATAATTCCGCCCCAGACGCACATCGCTCCGAGCATATAAATTCCGAGGTCTATGGCAGATACGCTTTCGGTTAGCACCGCTTCTGAAACATCACCGATATTTCCGCTTATAATTCCTGAAACAAAAGATGAGACGATGAGAATTGCGAAAATCCATTTAAGCAATAAAAACACCTCTTTATGTAAATGTAAAATTTCTGTTAAAAGCCGAAAAATAGGGGTTTTTGTCGAATGATAAGGTTTGACAAAATAAAGAAAATATTGTATAATAAACAAGTATAATATGGAACGACGAAGTAATTTGTTGTTCTGATGATTTTTTTGAAAAACAAGGAGGAAAATCGAATGAAATCGACAGGTATTGTAAGAAGAGTAGATGAACTCGGAAGAATAGTTCTTCCTATAGAACTCAGAAGAACTCTTGATATCGCTGAAAAGGATTCTGTTGAAATCTATGTTGACAAGGATACAATTATCCTTAAGAAATTCCGCTCTGCATGTACTTTCTGCGGAGAAGGAGAAGATGTTATAGATTTCAAGGGTAAGTATATCTGCCCTAATTGTCTTGCACAGATAAAAAAAGCATAATTATGTATCAGACTGTCTTTATTCTTGAAAAGACGGTCTGATTTTTTAGGAAAACTCTTGACAAATAAATAACAAGGCTGTATAATTTACTACACAAAAGTGCTAAAGGAGGAAAACAAATGGTACTTATACTTAAAAATAACCCTGATGTAAAAAAAGTTGACGAACTTCTTGAAAAAGTAACGGAAATGGGGCTTAAACCCCAGGTTGTAGGTGGTGCTTCACACACAATCGTAGGTCTTATAGGTGATACAAGCCATCTTATTCCCGAAGACTTTTTACATTATGATATAGTTGAAACTGTTCAGAGAATTTCAGAAAGCTATAAGGCTGCAAACAGAAAGATGCATCCCGATGATACTATTATAGATATAGGCGGAAGAAAAATCGGCGGCGGAACATTTGCTGTTATTGCAGGTCCTTGTTCTGTTGAATCAGAAGAACAGATGAAGGAAGTTGCTACTGATGTTAAAGCAAGCGGAGCTTCACTTTTAAGAGGCGGTGCTTTCAAACCCAGAACATCTCCCTATGCTTTTCAGGGACTTCACGGGGAAGGAATCAGACTTCTTCTTGAAGCAAAGAAGGCAACAGGTCTTCCTATAGTAACAGAAATTATGGATATCAATACTCTTGACCTTTTTGCTGATGTTGACGTTATTCAGGTTGGTGCAAGAAATATGCAGAACTTTGAACTCTTAAAAGCACTTGGACATTCAGACAAGCCTATCTTTTTAAAGAGAGGACTTGCAAACACAATGGACGAACTTCTTATGAGTGCTGAATACATTATGTCGGGCGGAAACAACAACATTATTCTCTGCGAAAGAGGAATAAGAACTTTTGAAACAAAGACAAGAAATACACTTGATATTTCGGCTGTTCCGATACTCAAGAAACTTACTCATCTTCCTGTTTTCATCGATCCCAGCCACGCAGCAGGTATTTCATGGATGGTTGAACCACTCGCTAAGGCGGCTATTGCTATCGGTGCGGACGGACTTATGATTGAAGTTCATAATAATCCCAAGAAGGCACTTTGTGACGGTGCACAGTCACTTAACCCCGAACAGTTCGATATTCTCATGAAGGACCTCAAGAGAAGAGTTGAATTTGAAGGAAAAACTTTAGCATAGTTATTTACGCAGGACTTGATTTAAGTCCTGCGTTTTTTATTGCCTGAAATGGTTGAACGGTCAAATTCTTTTTTGAGCGACGACAAGGCTTTTTTCTCTATCCTTGAAACATAGGAACGCGAAATATCGAGTTTTTCGGCAACTTCACGCTGGGTTATCGCTTTGTGTCCGAAAAGGCCATAGCGATGAGCGATTATCGTTAGTTCGCGTTCGTTTAAGCATTTTCCTAAAAATTCATAGAGCTGTTCAGATTTTATATTAAGGTCGATTTTATCTAAAATACTGTCGTCATCGGAAATGATATCCATGAGAGTAAGCTGATTGCCGTCCTTATCGGTTTCTATCGGTTCGTCAAGGTTTATATCTCCCGAATATTTTTTCTGTGCGCGGAAGGTCATGAGTATTTCATTTTCAATGCAACGTGAGGCATAGGTTGCAAAACGGGTTCCTTTGTTGTAATCGAAAGTTGAAACCGCTTTGATAAGCCCTATTGTTCCTATTGAGATAAAATCTTCCTGTTCTTTTATGTTTGTTCCGTATTTTTTGATGATATGTGCGACAAGACGCAGATTGTGTTCGATAATCTTGTTTTTTGCTGATTTGTCGCCTTTGGCCATACGTTCGAAACATTCTTTTTCCTCTCTGGCGGAAAGAGGCTTTGGAAAAAGGTTCTTGTTTTCGATATGAAGGGCAAGGCATAACATTCCTGAAATGGCTTCGATAAAAAG
The DNA here is from genome assembly GCA_937901465.1 of uncultured Clostridia bacterium. Taxonomy (GTDB): domain Bacteria; phylum Bacillota; class Clostridia; order Oscillospirales; family Ruminococcaceae; genus RGIG4131. The sequence continues at coordinate 5,067 of CALGTU010000099.1, forward strand.
TTCTGCAAACATATAAAAAATCTCCCCGATGAAAAAATATATAACATTTTATTAGGGAGATATGTTGTCCTATACTATTATAATATATAAAGAAAGAATTTACAGAAAAGGAAATATAATTCACACAAATTTAATTGACAATGCCCCTTGATTATGGTACAATATGCCTAATATCAAGGGGGTGTGATGGTTTTGGGGAAAAACATATACCTTATTTTGACTCATACAGGGACAACCTGGTCGAAAATTATCAAGAAATTCAATGACTATAAATACAGCCATGTAATGCTGAGCTTAGATGATAATTTTGACAAGATGTATTCTTTCGGAAGAAAGAAATGGTATAACCCGTTTATAGCGGGGTTTGTTGTTGAAGACAGGGATGGGGATTTCTTTTCTTTTTACAACAGAGCAAAATGCCGTGTTTATCAGTTTGCTGTTACGGACGAGCAGTATGATGACCTTTGCAGAGTTCTTGAATGGTTTGAAGAAAACAAGCACAGGGTTTCTTATGACATTATCGGAGTTATTTTCAGATACATAGGAATTTCTTTCAGACAGAAGGACAGATATGTATGCACCCATTTTGTCGGAACTGTTCTTAAGGACAGCGGCATTGCACCTATGATAAACAAGCCTGAAGACCTAAAACCTCAGGATTTTGAAACAATAGCAAACAAAATTTCATCGAAAATTATCTATGAGGGATTTTTAAGAAAGATTCCCAAGAACTGATATACAACGGGTTAATGTGTTTTAACCTATATTAGTCTCGTTTTTGTTTATTTTGTATAAAGTAGAAATATGTAAAAGCCCTGAAAACGATTTACATTTGCTTTTTTGTGATGATTTTGTGGTCATAATGTGTAAAAGGTCACCGAATCATTGTGCAGATGTCACAAAGTTGACAGTTTTGGTTTAGAAAACTATTGACATTAGACCCCTTAGGTTGTATATTTAATTTTGACAAAAGATATCGCTATATTTATGCGAAATCACAAATCACATGGTATTTACATTGTGGGTAAACGGCTCACAGTGATAAATATATAACTCACATCTATTATATTATCAAAGAAGAATAATATAATATATTATTAAGGAGGAAGTTATCATGAATCTCAAGAAGAATCTTGCACTCGTAGCTGCTCTCGCTATGTCAGCTACAGTATTTGCCGGCTGTACAAAGACAGAAGGCAACACACCTGCAGACACAACTGCTGCTGGCGGCGATACACCCGCTACAACAGATGCTGCTGCTCCCGAAGACACAGGTGACCAGCTCACAGTTATGTCTTGGAACGACGAAGTTCCCGTTAAGTGGGGTGAAACAGTTTACACAGCTGCTAAGCCTCTTCCCGATGGCGTAACATACAACCCCGTAGTATTCGGTGTTGGTGGTGGTGAAGCTACACCTTACTTCCAGAACTACATGGAATCAGGCGATGACCTCGACGTATTCGCTCTCGAAGCTGACTTCGCTCTCACATTCCTCAACTCTTCATACGCTGGCGCTCTCGCTGACGTAGGTATCTCAGAAGATGAATTCGCTAACGCTTACGATTACACAATGGCAATCGGTACAGTTGACGGCGTTCTTAAGGCTGTTTCAATGCAGGCTTCACCTGGAGTTTACGCTTACAGAACAGACCTCGCTGATCAGTACCTCGGCGTTAAGACACCTGAAGAAATGCAGGCTAAGGTTAAGGATTGGGACACATACCTTGCTACAGCTGAAGAAGTTAAGCAGGCTTCAGGCGGTAAGTGCACAATGTCAGTTGCTCTCGGTGGTATCTGGCAGGTATTCTCAGCAGCTCGTACACAGGACTGGGTTGTTGACAACAAGTTCGTAGTTACAGACGAAGTTAAGGAATTCCTTGAACTCTCTAAGACACTCGCTGACAACGGTTACATCGATACAAACGCTCAGACATGGGATCCCTCATGGTACGGCCGTGGTGTTGATGGCACAACAATGGGTATGTTCACAACAACTTGGGGTCTTGAAGGTTGTATCCTCATCGACGCAGCTGGCGGCGTAGACGGTCCTTCATATGGTCTCTGGAACATCACAACAGGCCCTGCTGGTTGGTACTGGGGCGGTACATGGCTTGCAGTTTCATCAACAACTGACAACCCCAACCTCGCTGCAGACTTCATCAGATACTTCTGTGCTGATACAGAAACAATGACACACTTCGCAAGAGAAACAGGTACATTCGTAAACAACAAGGAAGCTGTTAAGAACATCGTTGCTGAAGGCGGCTACAAGAACCCTCTCCTCGGCGGACAGGATTCATACGCATTCTTCGCACCTGCTGCTGACGTAGTTCCCGCTATGAACATCGGTGAATACGACGGTACAGTTAAGTCAGCTCTTAACCCTGTAATGGTTGACTACGCTACAGGTAAGTACGCTTCAATCGACGATGCTGTTAAGGCATTCACAGATAACGTACAGGCTGCTCTTCCTGACCTTGCTTGGTAATTGGAATAATAGTCAATAACTGAATAAGTTAATTACGCGTTACGGGACGGAGTAATCTGTCCCGTAAAGTGTACTTTTTACCCTAATACTTCCATTTGAGGAGCGTGAATATGATGGCTTCAGCGGCAAACAGAAGAATCCGTAAGCTCAGCTATGCTAAGTACGGATACATGTTCATTTTGCCTTTCTTTCTGGTTTACTTCATTTTCTCACTTTACCCACTTATCTATACATTCGTAGTTAGTACATATCGTGCAACAGGTACAGCCGTTGACGCTGAAATGTATTTTGTTGGTGTTGAGAATTTCAAGGACCTTCTTTTTGTTGACAGCCCCGTAAGAAAGCAGTTCTTCCAGGCTATCGGCAACACATTAATCCTTTGGATTTGTAACTTTATCCCCCAGATTGCATTATCACTTATCTTAGCTGTTTGGTTTACAGATAACAGACTTCATGTACCTGGCAAGGGATTCTTTAAAGTAGTAATGTATATGCCTAATATCATTACAGCTGCATCAATTGCAACACTTTTCCTTTCACTTTTCGGTGAAACAAAGTATAACCCTGTTAACCAGATCCTTCTCTCATGGGGCTGGATTCAGGAACCTATTACATTCATTCAGACATATCAGATTAAACGCGGAATTGTTTCATTCATCCTCGCATGGATGTGGTTCGGTAATACCATGGTAATGCTTATGGCTTCAATCATGGGTATTAACCCCAGCTTATTCGAAGCAGCTCAGATTGACGGTGCTAACAGTGCGCAGGTATTTGCACACATCACAGTTCCTTCAATCAGACCTATGCTCGTTTACGTTGGTATCACATCAATGATCGGTGGTCTTCAGATGTTCGATATTCCTTATCTCTTCAATAAGGGTACTGATATCGACGAATACACAAGAACAATCGCGATTTACATCTTTGAAAGATATTCGGGTGCAACCCGAGACTATGGTCGTTCGGCTGCAGCCTCCATTATTCTCTTTGTAATTACTGGTATCCTCGGCGCAATCGTATTCTACATTAACTCTGACAAGGACGAAATGGCAGAAAAGAAACGTCGTCGTAAGGAAGCCAAGAAATTGAAGGGAGGCAGCGGATTCTAATGAACAAAAAAGAATACAAAAAGACTTATGAAGCGAATAAGGCTAATGCAAACTATACTCACCTTATCAGATTTGAGTCTGCTATAGTTTTTATACTCTGCATTCTCCTTACAATCATCTGTCTTCTTCCTTTCGTTATCGTTGTAGTTAACGCAACAAGAGACCACGGACAGATTTCTCGTTCAGTATCACTTATCCCCAGCACACACCTTATCGAAAACATCAAGAGCCTTTCAACACCTGAAATGAAGAGAACATTCGACGCTTTCGTTGGTTACAAGAACAGTGCTATTATCACTTTCTCTGCAACAATACTCAGCGTATTCTTCTCAGCACTTACAGCTTATGGTCTTTGTGTTTACGATTTCAAACTCAGAGATGCTGCAACAACATTTATTCTTGCAGTTCTTATGGTACCTACACAGGTATCTGGTGTTGGTTTCATTAAGTTCATGCTTGCAATCGATCTTTACAACAATTTCCTTCCCCTTATTATTCCTGCGATCGCTGCACCTGCAACTGTTTTCTACATGAGACAGTATATCAGATCATCGTTCCCGCTCGAAATAGTGGAAGCCGCTCGTATTGACGGTTGTGGAGAACTCAGAACATTCGTAACTATCGGTCTTCCTATGATCAAGCCCGCTATCGGTGTTCAGGCTATCTTCACATTCATTGCAAACTGGAACAACTTCTATACACCTAGTATGCTTATCACAAGCTATCAGAAGATGACACTTCCTATGATGATTAAGAAGCTCTCATCTGACAGACTTGCAACTGACTATGGTAAGATCTATTGTGGTATCGCTATCTCAATAGTACCCCTTATCGTTGCATACTGCTGCCTGTCAAAATATATAGTAGCAGGCGTTGCTCTCGGTGGTGTAAAGGAATAATTTTTAATAGGATATTAAATATTAGAGCGGCACTTTATAGTGCCGCTTTTCTTTTTGCTCTTGACAAATCGGGTAAAATATAGAATAATATTAATATCAAGAACGAATGGAGAAAAATTATGTCTGACAACAGATCAATCAGAATTGCATATATAGGCGGAGGGTCACAGAATTTTGGCTGGCAGTTTATAAGCGCACTTTCGGGAGAAGAACTTCAGGGAACTGTTATGCTTTATGATACCGATAAGCAACTTGCTCTTATAAATGAAGTTATAGGAAACAAGATGCGTGAGCAGGAAACAAATAAAAGTGATATTGTTTATATAGCGACAGATACAATTGAGGACGCACTTACTGATGCGGATTTTGTTATACTTTCAATTTCAGAAGGAACTTTAGATGAAAAGATAAATGATATTTATCTTCCTGAAAAATTCGGTATTGTTCAGAGTTCGGCTGAAAATGCAGGACCGGGCGGAATAATAAGAGCTTTAAGAACTATTCCTTCATACATAAAAATTGCTGAGGCTATAAAGGAAAAATGTCCTGATGCTTGGGTTATAAATCTTACTAATCCGATGAATATATGTCTTATGACATTATATGATGTTTTTCCTGAGATAAAAACTTTCGGGTCTACAAACGAGCCTTTTGCTTCAACAGAACTTATAGCTGATTTTATTTCAAAAGAATCTAATCTTCCCAGAGTTCACAGAAGAGAAATAAAGACAAATCTTGTTGGTATAAACGGATTTTCTTTCTTTACCGAGATTTATTATAACGGTGAGGATGTTATGGATATTTACAGTAAATTCAATAAGAATTTCTGTGAAATGGGGTATGAAAAACATACAAATGAGTTTAAGAACAATCCGTTAGCATCGGGAAATCTTGTTAAGTTTGATATGTTTATGAGATACAATGCTATAACTGCCGCTGATGACCGTCATGTTGCGGAATGTTGTCCACCATGGTATCTTTCAACGCAGAAGAATGCACAGAACTGGAAGATAGGCATGATGAATTCGAACTATATGAAACGCAGAAAACTTGAACTTTCTGATGCTTCAAAGAAACTTATGAACGGCGAAAGCGAACTTAAGACGGGATATTCAGGAACGGACGTTGTAAATCAGATAAAGGCCCTTATGGGAATGAAAAATCTTGTTACTAATGTTGATGCGATAAACAAGGGCCAGGCTTCGAATCTTCCTTTGGGTGCTATCGTTCAGACAAATGCACTTATCTCAAAAAACAGTGTTAAACCTGTTGTTTCAGGTGAACTTCCTGAGGAACTGATGATACTTGCTGCAAGACAGATTTCAAATCAGAAGATACTTATGAAAGCCGCAAAAGAAAAAGATCTTGACATTGCTTTTAATGCATTCCTTAATGACACGCTTATGACTTTGCCTATCGATTCGGCAACGGAGCTTTACAAAGAAATGCTTTCGGGAATAAGATCACATCTTATCTATTACTGCAATTAAAAAAATCCGAAAAGGAAATTTTCCTTTTCGGATTTTCTGTTTTTAAGAACCTATATATCCAGTTATTAAAAGGAGAACGATGCAGACTAAAATTCCCGCTATGGCGTTTGCTGAAACGCCGAAACCTTCTCTTTCATCATAATCGGAAAAAACTTTCGTTGATGAAATATTTTTCGGATAAAGTTCGAGTTTATCAGGCGGTGGAAAGGAAAGAGAAACAACATATTCTCTCTCATCACCTTCGGGAGTTTTGTATGTATACCAGCCTCTGTAATCGTTATGGGATTTGGTGCGTCTGTTATGGTAAGAATCAGCAAGCCTTCCTGTTAAGACTGTGTTGTTGTCGATGGCCTCTTTCTTAAGACGTTGTAACTTCTTTTTAGATTTACTTAAAAGAATATTCAGGATTATGAATGTTGCTATTCCTGCTAAAACCGCAAAGACGACGCGAGGGTCTTCATCCAGCCAGCCTTCTTTGAATTTATCTATTAAGTCTGTCATAAAATCACCATTATTTTATCTCGGGAAATCTGTTTTCATACCAGATTGCTGTAAGAACTCCGCTTTTAACCGATATTTCAGCCGTTTGACCTTTGAACGAGTTACTTACGCCCAAAGGGAAATCGGGCGTTAAAACGATGTTTTCGGCCTCATATAAAAGACCTTTTATGTTGACATCTTCTGCTTTTCCACAAAGTGAAAAAACAGAGATTGTTCCTTTAAAACTTTCATCGAAAAGGAGTGTTTTATTTTTGAAAGAACATATTATAAAATCTTTATCGATGATAAATCCCACTGCGTTATTTTCAGCTATGAACTGCAAGGTCTGAAGATTTGCTATGGTATGATCGAAACGGTTTCCGCCTGTAGCGCCATAGATACAGATTGTTTTTGCATCTTTTTCAAGTGCTGTTCTTACTGATGATATTATATCGGTATCATCTTTTTTAACGGGCAGTTTTTTTATGTTCGGATGAGACGGAATTTCTCCTAAAGAATCAAAATCGCCGATTACCATATCGGGATTTATTCCTAAAGATACGAGATGAGAAAAGCCTGCATCGGCGGCAATGATAAAATCATCTTCTTTATGAGAAAAAATTTCTTCTGAGAAATCTCCCGCTCCGACAATTATAAAGTTGTTTTTCATATTATCTTATGATAGCGTAAGCTGTATAACCGGCATAAAGGCAAACCATTATCGCACCTTCTATGCGGCTGATTTTCTTTCCTGTTATAGAGAATACGTATGCTATGAGTGTGAATCCTATAAGAACTGCGATATCTATGATATTTTCTGTTATGAGTGCTACAGGGCTTATAGCCGCAGAAACACCTAAAACAAGAAGAATATTGAAGATATTTGAGCCTATTACATTTCCGATTGCCATATCAACATCGCCTTTCTTAGCAGCGATAATTGATGTTACGAGTTCGGGGAGGCTTGTTCCCATTGCAACGATTGTAAGGCCGATTAATGTATCGCTCCAACCGATTGCCTTTGCGATTGTTGATGCGCCTGAAACTACAAAGTCACCACCGAATTTAACTGCTACCGCACCGCCTAAGATAAAGAGGATGCTTTTCCATACGGGGAGGATTTTGATTGCGTCGTCGTCATCTGTAATGGGGTTTTTCTTTGCTGAATAAATCATCCAGAGAAGATATGCTATGAAAATTACTATGAAAACAATACCGTCTATTCTGCCTACTGCCATTCCGATAAAGGAAAGGACAGCGAAAAGAACTGTGCAGATGATTGAGAAAGGATATTCCTTTTTAAGAGTTTCTTTCTGGACAGTGAGTGGCATAAAGAGTGAGCATACACCGCAGACAACCATAAGGTTAAAGATATTTGAACCTGTAACGTTACTTACGGCGAGCCCGTTACTGCCTTCTAATGATGCTGTTATACTAACGGCACATTCAGGAAGGCTTGTTCCCATTGCGACGATTGTGAGCCCTATAATCATTGATGAAACACGAAGTCTTTTGGCAACGGATGAACTTCCGTCAACAAAGAAATCAGCTCCCTTTATAAGCAGAATGAAACCTGCTACAAGGGAAAGAATTGCAAGTAAAATTTCTGTCATTTTTTCTCCTCCTGAAATTAAAAGGGTTTGAGCTCTGAAAGGTTAAACGGGGTTTCCTGATAAACGCAGTAATTAAGCCAGTTTGAGAAAAGCTGGTTTGCATGACAGCGCCATGTGAAAACGGGTTCGTTTTCAGGGTTGTCATCAGGAAAATAGTTATAGGGGATTTCGATGGGAAGTCCCTTATCTTTATCTCTGAAATATTCGTTTGAAAGGGTATCTCTGTCGTATTCGGAATGACCTGTTATGAAGAATTGTCTGCCATTCTTGCTTGCGACCATATGGACACCCGAAAGAGAAGATTCGGTTAAAATTTCGAGTTCTTCTACTTTTTCGATATCCTCTCTTTTTATCTCTGTATGTCTTGAATGAGGAACATAGAAAAGTTCATCAAAGCCTTTTAAAATCTTATTTGAATAATTGACAAGATAATGAGGGAATATTCCGAACATTTTTTTAGGAAGAGCATATTTGGGAACATTATAATGGCGGTAAAGACCTGCCTGCGCTCCCCAACAAATATGAAGTGTTGAAAAGACGTTTGTTTTTGTCCAGTCTAGGATTTCACAGAGTTCATTCCAATAATCAACTTCTTCGAAATCAATTTGTTCAACGGGTGCACCGGTTATAATCATGCCGTCATAACGGTTGTTTCTGATTTCATCAAATGTTGTATAGAATTTTACAAGATGATCTTGTGATGTGTTTTTTGAAACATGGGATTTGGTTTGAATGAAATCAATATCAACCTGAATGGGTGTGTTTGAAAGAAGCCTTAAAATCTGAGTTTCGGTTTCTATCTTTTTGGGCATAAGGTTTAAGATAGCTATTTTAAGCGGACGGATGTCCTGATGCTCGGCTCTGTCATCAGACATTACGAAAATGCGTTCTTCCTGTAATGTTGAAAAAGCGGGGAGATTGCTTGGTATTTTAATAGGCATATTTACACCTCCTGAAAATTTTCTGAAATAATACATAAAATTATACCACATATAAGGGTTTAAGTCAAGAAAACAGGGGTAAGTCGGATATTCCCGAGGTTACTGAATAAAACACTCAAAAACGGCAATAATCAGATTGAAAAAATTTTCGGGAGGTCTTTTAAGATGAAGACAGGCAGACTTTTATTTTCAATGATAACAGGACTTATTTTTACTTTATCGGTATCGTTTTTGGATTTTATGGAATTTGAAAAAAGTCTTGACAACATAGAAGAAAATGTTTTGAGACTTCACATAATAGCAAATTCGGACAGCGAAAAGGACCAGTCTTTAAAACTTATGGTGAGAGATGGTATACTTTCTGAATATTCGGATGTTTTTAAAAATCTTGACGGAATTGATGAGATTGTTTCAACGGCAAAAGAACATCTTTCTGAGATAGAAAAAACTGCGGAAAAGATTATTCGTGAAAACGGATTTTTCTATGATGTTTCCTGCGAGGTTGTTAAAATGGATTTTGATAAAAAGGATTATGAAAGCTTTACTATGCCCAAAGGTTTTTACAATGCTTTAAGAATAAAGATAGGAAAGGCAGAGGGGAAAAACTGGTGGTGTGTTATGTATCCGCCGTTATGTATTCCTGCTACTACAGAACCTGATTTATCGGAATATCTCACGGAAGAAGAGATAGATATTATAACAAATCCGAAACGTTACGAAGTGAGATTTAAATGCGTTGAAATCTATGAGAAAATAATTGGACAGAGAAATTCTGACGGGTTGACGGGGTAATGGTTTTGATGTAAAATTATAAAAGGTAAAAGGAGGGCGGAATTTATGGTTGAATTTTTGCTTGGCGGTTCGGGAACGGGTAAATCCGCAGAACTTATTTCAAGGATAAAAGAAACTTCAGAAAAGGGAAGAAAATGCATTGTTATTATCCCTGACCAGTTTTCTTTTGAATATGATAAAAAACTTTATAACGCCCTTGGTGCGAAAGCATATAACAATCTTACGGTTTTATCTTTCGGAAGACTTTCTTCTGATATTTTTATGCGTTTCGGTGGAAGAAAGGGAAGCTATGCGAGCGAGTGTGTTAAGCTTGCTCTTACATATATTGCTGTTAATAACACAAGAGAAAACAAGGGCTTTGAATATTTCGGAAAACAGTCGCGTTCGGGCAGTTTTGCAAAAGCAGTTATGAACGAAATAAAAGAGCTCTGTTATGCGGGGATTACTGCGGATGAGCTTATTTCGGCATCTTCTTTATGCAAGGGCAGAGAAAAGGCAAAGGCGACAGATATTGCAAACATTTTTTGTGAATATGAAAGACTTCTTTCTGAAAGAAATCTTAAAGATAATATCAGTGATGTTGAATATGCATCACTGATTTCTGAAACTAAAGGGTATTTCAAAGATACCGATGTTTTTATAGATGAGTTTCAGACTTTTCCTGTGGATCAGATAAAAATGATAGAAGTTATAGTGAAGACTGCGGATAATCTCACTGTTTGTCTTGCTACCGATAATCCTGCATCAAGACTTCCGCTTTTTTCTGCTGTAAACAGAAGTTATGCAAGAATCCATGGGATTGCAAAAGATTATGGAACAGAAATAAAAACAACTGTGATGAAAGAACCTCGTCGTTTTGTTTCAGAAGATATCGCTTTGGTTTCACAGAATATTTTCAGAAACAGACGCGGAGAAAAATTTTCATCGGAAAATATAAAGCTTGTTTCGGCAGGGGATATATATAAAGAATGCGAATATGTTTCGGCTGAAATAAAAAATCTTGTTTCAAAGGGAATGAGATACTCTGATATTGCTGTTTTAACAAGAAATACTGATAGCTATTGCAGTATTATCGAAAGCACTTTTGAACGATATGATATACCTGTTTTTATGGATATCAAAAAGCCACTTATGCATAAATCGGTTATGCTTATGATAGTTTCTGCACTTGAATATGCATCTTCAAAAAAGATTTCTACAGAAACGATTTTAAAATACATAAAGACAGGTCTTTCGGGAGTTGACGCCGAAGAAGCGGGGATTCTTGACAACTTTGTTTATCGTTTCGGGATAGACGGCGATTTATGGACCGAAGAATTTATAAAAGAAAAAACAGAAGAAAGAGAAGTTTCTGAAAGAATAAGAGCGAAGGTTGTTCCTTTGCTTGAAAAGTTCAAGGGTGAACTTAAAAATGCAACGGGAAGAGAAATCTGTAAAGCGGTTTTCTCACTCATGACAGAAAGCGGGGCTTATGATTATCTTTCGTCAGAGCGTTCGCTTGATACAGAGAGTCTTGAGATAATAAGAGAACAAAAGCAGGTATGGAATATGGTCTGCGATATTCTGGACGAACTCTGTGTTATCCTTAACGATGAAAAAATTCCCGCTAAGGAATTCAAGGAACTTTTCTTATGCATAGTATCGGCAGAGCAGATAGCAAATCCGCCACAGACGCTTGATGCTGTTGTTTTTTCGGGAACAGAAAGAGCAAGACTTTCTTCTCACAAGGCGGTTTTTGTTATAGGTGCATCAGACGGAAACTTTCCTGCTGATGTTTCTGAGGGTGGTCTCTTTGGAAAAAGAGATATAAAGGCACTTTCTGAAGCGGGTGTTGAGCTTGATATAAATTCAAAATACAGAGTAAGCGAAGAGATATTCTTTGCTTATAAGGCTCTGACATCTCCTTCTGAAAAACTTTATATCACACATTCATATCTTGACGCATCGGGAACATCTTTATATCCTTCGAATGTTATTAAAAATATCGCCGATATGGTTGATAACGATATAACCATTATTGCGGATAATCTTGGTGCGATATTCTTTTCGCGAACAAAAAAATCTGCTTATTATAATTTTGTATGTGAGTTTGATAAAAACAACACCGATTTTGCAACTCTGAGAAAATATCTTAAAGCTGATGATGAATATTCAGACAGAGTTGATTTTCTTGAAAAGACCGTTTTTGATAAGAAGGAAACCTTAAGCCGTGAGGTTGCGGAAAAACTTTTCGGGAAGAAACTTTACATCTCTCCCAGCAGATTTGAAGATTATCAGAATTGTCCGTTTATATATTTCTGTAAAAAGGGACTTTCTATCTATCCACTTCAGAAAATCGAATTTAATCCTATGAGCATAGGAAATACAGTTCATCATTGTCTTTGCAGAATTCTTGAAACTACTGACAGAGAAGGTTTCCTTTCAATGACAGAAGATGAACTTAATGCAAAGACAGATGTTTTCTTTAAAGAGTATCTTGATAAAGATATGGTCGGGGATTATGGCAAGGACGCATCTTTTATGCTTTCTGCCGATGATATAAAAAGAACTATATGTGAAATTCTTAATCATTTAAAGGAAGAATTTTCGCAGTCGTTATTCTATCCGTTTGCCTATGAAGCGTCGATATCGGCGGGCGGGGAAGGGTTTTCGCCCAGAGTTATAACTTCACAGAACGGGGTTGATGTATGCTTTATCGGAAATGTTGACAGGGCAGATGTTTTCAATAACGGCGGAGATAAATTCATACGCGTTGTTGACTATAAAACGGGCGATAAGGCGTTTTCTTTAAAAGATGTTTATTACGGAAAGAATATGCAGATGCTTATCTATCTTTATTCGATAGCTGAAAGTGTTGACAAGAGTGTTCCTGCGGGGGTTCTTTATATGCCTTCGCATACGGCAAAATCTGAGCTTGACAGAAACGCTACAACAGAACAGACAAAATCTCTTCTTGAAAAGAACTATAAGATGAGAGGCGTTGTTCTTGATGACGAAAATGTTGTTAAGGCGATGGAAGAAGATGTTGCAGGAAAATACATACCTGTAAATGTTAATAAGGACGGCTCTTATTCGAAATCATCGAAACTTATGACAGCTGATGAATTTTTTGCTATGAAAAAATACATCGACAGGATCGTCGGTGAAATGGCGGATAATCTTACAAGCGGAAAGATAGAGGCTTCGCCTTTATGCGATGGTAATTCTTCGCCTTGTAACTTCTGCGATTATTACAGCGTTTGTCTTAAATCGATGAAAGCGCCTGAAAGGGTATGCGAAAAGGGTGCTGATGAAAAGATGAGGGAAATTCTTTCGAAAGGAGGGAAAGACTGATGGGATTTACTAAAGGACAGGAAAATGCCATAAACGCAAGGGGACAGAGTATTCTTGTTTCAGCGGGTGCGGGAAGCGGTAAGACAAGCGTTCTTATCGAAAGACTTATAAAAATTCTTTCTGATGAAGAAAACAAGACTCCTGCTGAAAAGGTTATTGTTGTTACTTTTACAAAAGACGCTGCTTCGCAGATAAGACAACGACTTTCGAGAGCTTTGGAAAAGAAACTTTCTGAAGAACCTGATAACTTATGGCTTATGACTCAACAGTCAGACCTTTGTTTTGCAAAAATTTCTACAATACATTCTTTCTGTTTCGATATGATAAGGGATAACGCAGAACTTGCGGGAGTTTTATCTGATTTCAGAATTGCTGATGAAAATGAAGAAAAAATTATGATTTCATCGGCTGTTAAAACTGTTATCGGGAATATTTCGCTTAAATCTCCCGATATGAAAAAGGAACTCAGGGATTTTTTCTGTAACAAAAAGGATTATGAACTGGGTGGTGTTCTTGAAAGATTTTATAAATATGCGGTTTCTATGCCTTTTTATGAAGATATTCTTTCTGATATACTTCTTGGGTTTTCGGCAGATAGCGATGAAATAAAAAGGGAATACACAAAAATCCTTTCTGAACAGGCAAGGGATTTTTCAGAAACAGCGCTTTTTTGCAAGGGGATTGCTGAGAGTGTTTCTGCTGACAACATAGCACAGACTTTTGAAAATGAATACAATGATTTTATCAGAATATCAAAGGAAATAACAGATGAAAAAATTCCTTATGATGACAGAATAGCGGGATTCGGATCGGTAGTTTTCAAGACTATGCCTAAATTCAAACCTGAGAACGATATTGAAGAGTCGGTTAAAACAGAGTATACCTCTTTGAGAAACAAATACAAGGAAAAATACAAGGGGTTATGTAAAGATCATTTATTCAGAAACTGTGATATAGAAGATGACAGGGAAATACATAAAAAAATACTTTCTTATCTTATTGAAATTGTTAAGGAAATTGACGACGAAATCAATCTGATGAAGGAAGAAAAGAATGTTCTTGGCTTTTCTGATGCCGAACGAGTTTCTGTAAAACTTCTTTGCAGAAAAGATGATGACGGAAATATCGTTAAAACAGAGCTTGCAAAGGAACTTTCAAAGTATTACGGCGAAATAATGATTGACGAATATCAGGATTCCAACGCTATGCAGGATCTTATATTCAGAATGTTATCTAAGGATTCAGAAAATCTTTTTGCTGTCGGTGATATAAAGCAATCAATCTATCGTTTCAGACAATCGGATCCTACTATCTTTGTAAACGCTCTGAAATCGGCCAAGGAGTATAGCGATGCGGGGGAAAAAGAGCCTGCTGTTATAAGACTTAACAACAATTTCAGAAGTAGCGGAGATGTTGTTGATTTTGTTAACTTTACTTTCTCGCTTATTATGAGTGAAAAGGTAGGAGAGATTGAATATTCAGATAATCAGGCGCTTGAAGCTTCGGCTGAATATCCCTCTTATAACAGAGAAACCGAAATCATCATAATAAACGAAGAAGATGAAGAATACGATGAAGCTGTTTCTTCTGAAGATGAAAACGATGATGAAAGTTCTGATGAAGAAAAGATTGATGTTAAAGCGGTTAAGTCAGAGGCTCTTGCGGTTGCATCAAAGATAAAGGAAATGCTTTCATCGGAAGAAAAAATGGTCAGGGCGGATGAAAAAACTCTCAGAAGATGTCAGCCGAGAGATTTCTGTATACTGACAAGGACGAAGAATGCGGGTCTTATTTTCGCTGAAGAACTTGAAAAACACGGAGTAAGAGTTGCTAATGAAGATGTAAGCGGATATCTTAAATCAAATGAAATGTCGGTTCTTATAAATCTTCTTAAAATAATCGATAATCCTTTGCTTGATATTCCTATGGCTTCGGTTATGATGTCGGCTATGTTTATGATTACTCCCGATGAAATGGCAAAGATAAGACTCTGCAAGAAAAAGGCCCCGATTTACAGTGCGGTATGCGAAGCAATACAGAATGAAAACGAAGAGTATTATCCTAAACTCAGAACATTCAAGGATAGTCTTGACAAACTGAGACT
Organism: uncultured Clostridia bacterium; assembly: GCA_937901465.1. Classification (GTDB taxonomy): domain Bacteria; phylum Bacillota; class Clostridia; order Oscillospirales; family Ruminococcaceae; genus RGIG4131. The sequence goes on from CALGTU010000099.1 coordinate 20,319, forward strand.
TTTGGCGAGTGGATATAGTCTTGAAAAGCTGATAAGAACAATTTATGACAGCACAGATTATCTCACTGTTATGCAACTTTATGGTGATGGCGAAAGAAAGAAAGCAAATCTTCGTCTGATACTTGAATATGCAAAGGGCTATGAGCAGAATTATAATGGTGGACTTTCGGGATTTGTGAGATACATAAATACCGTTTTTGAGAATGGCGGAGATTTTAAAAAGGTTTCTATGTCTTCGGAATCTGATAATGTTGTCAGCATAAAGACGATACATAAATCAAAAGGACTGGAATATCCGTTTGTTTTCTTATGTTCGGTTTCAACGGATTTCAATAAGGATGACCTGAGATTACAGATACAGACCGACGGAAAGAATGGTATAGGTTTTAAAATCAGAAACCGCGATGAACTTAAATACTATGACAGTATTTATCATTATGTTTATCGTAAAAGAAATGAATCTTATCTTGCGAGCGAAGAAATGCGACTTTTGTATGTTGCGATGACAAGAGCAAAGGACAAGCTTTTTATCACTTTCAAGAATGACAAGAAGTTTGTTTCGGCTCTTTCAAAGGCGGCTGTTTCACTTAATACGAACGGCGGAATAAATGAAGGTCTGACATCTAAAGCGGAATGTATGGCGGATTGGATTCTGCCTGTTCTTATGATTCATCCCGATGGACAGGTTTTAAGAGAGTTATGCAACGGATTTATCTGTAAACCTTTGACAGAAGCACCTCGCGTTAAGTTTACTTTCTGGGAAGATAATGATGTTTCGGTTTCGAAAAAACAAAAGGCTATGGCTGATGAACAAAAACTCAATGAACTTAAAACAGCTATAGAATATGATTATGATTTTTCACTTTCGAAAACGGCGGCTAAACTGACGGTTACCGAAATAGTTGCTGAAAGCAGGGAGATGACTCTTAAAAGACCGAAGTTTGTTACTTCTGAAGGGAAACTTTCGGGCGCGGAAAAGGGAACTGCTACTCACCTTTTTATGCAGTATTGCGATATGAGTCTTGCTGAAAAAGATGTTTCTTCTGAAAGAGACAGACTTTATGAAAACGGACTTTTAGGCAACAAGGAAAGCAAGGCTATCGAAATTCCGCTTATTGAAAAATTCTTTGAATCTGAACTTTATTCGCGTATGAAAGCGGCAGAAAAGCTTCAGAGAGAAAGAAAGTTTCTTCTTCGTATTTCTGATATTGATGTTCCCGATGAACTGAAGAATTCCTATAAGAATACAGACGGAATGATTCAGGGTGTTATTGACTGTCTTTTTGAAGAAGACGACGGCATTGTTGTTGTTGACTATAAAACAGACTCTTCAAAGGACGAAGAGGCTCTGAAGGCGGAATATGCTCCTCAGCTTATACTTTATAAAGCGGCACTTGAAGCTGTTTATGGAAAAAAGGTTAAAGAAGCTGTTATATATTCATTCAGATTAGGTAAGGAAATAAGGATTTCTGCATGATTTTTCAAAAAAGGGTATTGACAAACCTTACAAAGTCTGATAAAATAATTTAGTATCCTTGCTCATACCAAGGAGTATGGGCGAAATCCAGAAGGAGGTGTAACACAATGGCAAAGGTAACAGCTACTTACGAAACAATGCTCGTATTCAACACAAAGCTTGGTGAAGACGGTGTTAAGGCACTCGTTGAAAAGTTCAAGTCTTTAATCGAAGCAAACGGAACAATCGATTCAATCGACGATTGGGGCAAACGTAAGCTCGCTTATGCTATTGAGGACGAAACAGAGGGTTATTATGTTCTTTACACATTTACATGTAAGCCTGATTTCCCTGCTGAACTCGAAAGAATCGTTAAGATTACTGACGGAGTTCTTCGTTCACTCGTAATAGCTAAGTAAGCAGAAAGGGGTAATTGTTATGTTAAACAAGGTAATAATCATGGGCAGACTCACTGCTGACCCTGAACTCAGACAGACAGCATCAAACACAGCTACTTGTACATTCACAGTTGCCTGCGACAGAAATTTCGCTGGGCAGGGACAGGAAAGACAGGCTGATTTCATTACTGTTGTTGCATGGAGACAGACTGCTGAATTTGTAAGCAGATACTTCAGAAAAGGCAGTATGATTGTTGTTGAAGGCGGTCTCAGAACAAGAACTTATAACGACAAGAGATACCCCGATGTAAAACACTATGTGACGGAAGTTCAGGCAGAACAGGTTTATTTTGGAGATTCAAAGAAATCTGAAAGCACAGGCAATTATGCTGAAAACAGAAACTTCCAGGCACCCAAGCAGGAAGCACCCGCTCCATTACCTGAAAGTTCAGAGCCCCTTACAATAGGGAATCTTGGTGAATTTGAAGAAATTATAGGAGACGGAAGCCTGCCGTTCTAAGTTAAAAATTCGATTAAATTTTGAAAAGGAGGGTTTTGTAATGGAAAGACAGGAAAGAGAAAACAAGGGCGGACGTATGCAGAGAAAGCCTCGTAAAAAGGTTTGTCAGTTCTGCGTTGACCGTGCTGAAAAGATAGACTACAAGGATATCGCAAAGCTCAAGAAGTGCATGACAGAACGTTCAAAGATTCTTCCCCGCCGTGTAACAGGCACATGCGCTTATCATCAGAGAGAGCTCACAATCGCTATCAAGAGAGCAAGACATCTTGCACTTATTCCTTACGTTAGCGACTAATTTACAAAACTTGAAGCACCACTTTGTAAAGTGGTGCTTTTTTATTGACATCAGATAAAAAATAATGTATAATATATATGACGGATACCGCGGAGGTTCTGCGTGATTGGTCGCTTTTAAAAACAAACCATCGGGTTGTTTGGATTTTCCGGATAATCGGCAGGCTTTTATAAGAAAACAACGCATCTATGCGTATTTTTGCCACGCCTTTTCTTCGGGAAAAAGGCGTTTTTTATTTGGAAGGGAGCGTGGAGAAAACGGAAAATCGTATAGGTGTTATAGGAATAATAATCGAGTCTGACGATGCTGTAAGCAAGGTCAATGAAACCTTGCATGAATATCGTGATATAATCGCAGCAAGACTGGGACTTCCTTATCACGAAAGAAAATGCTCGGTGATATCAATCATAGTTGATGCAGACGCGGACAAAATCAGTGCACTTGCGGGGAACTTGGGAAAAATAGACGGGGTTTCTGCAAAATCAGCAATTCAGAAAAAGTAAAGGAGAACGGAAAAATGTTTAATCCAGAATCACTCAAAGCAGAAGAATTTATCTCACACGAAGAAATTTTATCGACACTTGAATATGCCGATAAAAACAAGGACAATATGGAACTTGTTGACCAGATAATTGCTAAAGCAAAGGAAAGAAAAGGTCTTTCACACAGAGAAGCATCGGTACTTCTTGCTTGTGACAACGAAGAAAAAATCAAGGAAATCTATGCGCTCGCTGAACAGATAAAGAAAGATTTTTATGGTAACAGAATAGTTATGTTTGCTCCTCTTTATCTTTCAAACTACTGCGTAAACGGCTGTGTTTATTGTCCTTATCATCTTAAAAACAAGCATATCGCAAGAAAGAAACTTACTCAGGAAGAAATTGAAAAAGAAGTTATCGCTTTACAGGATATGGGACACAAGAGACTCGCTATTGAAGCGGGTGAAGACCCTGTAAATAACCCTATCGAATACATTCTTGAAAGTATCAAGACTATCTATGCTATAAAGCATAAGAATGGTGCTATAAGAAGAGTAAATGTAAACATCGCTGCTACAACTGTTGAAAATTACAGAAAGCTTAAAGATGCAGGAATAGGCACTTATATTCTCTTCCAGGAAACATATCACAAGGAAAGCTATGAACAACTTCACCCAACAGGACCAAAGCACGACTATGCT